>NZ_JAAKVA010000011.1:0-148255 GCF_049175415.1 Aeromonas sp. 600527
TTCGGGCAATGGGTAGGCGTTCACCTTTCTGGAGAAAACAAGCGACAGCTGTGGATCCCGGAAGGATTTGCGCATGGATTTGTAACCTTGACCGAAACAGCAGATTTTTTATATAAGACAACAAATTATTATTGCAGAGATAGCGACAGAGGTATTCTCTGGAACGATGGGCAACTAGCCATAACATGGTCTGATCAATATATAGATTATCGTCTATCAGACAAAGACCAACAGCAACCTTCATTTATTGATGCTGATCCATTTTTGTAGCCATTTGTCATTTTAGTAATTTGGTTAAATGATAAAAAGATAAGATTTTTGTATTTTTTATATCTTTCCATAAAACAGCCTTTCGGTAGCTATATATCATTTTGAGGAGATGGGAATTTAAATGGCATTCTTAACAGAAGAGCAGCTTAAAAACATTGGATTCAAACATATTGGTGCTAATGTTAAGATAAGTGATAAATGTTCTATTTATAATCCAGAAGAGATCACTATTGATGATAATTCTAGAATAGATGATTTTTGTCTTATTTCTGGTGTAATAAGAATAGGTAAGAATGTTCATATAGCAGCCTATTGTAATTTGGCTGGTGGAATATCAGGTATCACCATGGATGATTTTTCTGGACTTGCATATGGTTGTCATGTTTTCACTCAAAGTGATGACTATTCAGGTGAGACAATGACTAATCCAACTATTCCCAAAAAATTCAAAAAGGAAACATTCAAGGCTGTCTCAATAGGAAAGCATGTAATTGTGGGAACCAAAAGTACTATATTACCAGGTGTTGTTATATCTGAAGGGTGTTCTGTTGGTGCTATGTCGATGGTAACGAAAAGTACTAAGCCATGGGGTATATATTTTGGTATCCCAGCTAAGCGAATCAAAGAGCGAAAAATGGATCTTTTAGAGTTAGAAGAGAAATACATTACTGAGTTGAATAGTAAGTAAAAGGGATTTTTATGAATGTGCTTGTTACTGGTGGTAGTCGAGGGATTGGATTATCCATTGTAAAAAAGATGGCGGCACTAAATCATCGTGTTGTGTATACATATAAAAATACACCTGCACCAGTTGAATTGCCAAATGTGACATCGTATAAGTTGGATCTGACAGAAAAAAAGAGCTGTGATGATCTATATTCATATTTGTCAGATAATGAGTTGATGCCGAATGTGTTGGTAAATAATGCAGGAGTAACTTGCGACAAGCCTTTTCATAAAATGACCAATGACGAATGGCTATCAGTAATTAATGTAAATCTTATATCTTTATTTAATATTACTCAGCCTGTATTTTCTCATATGAGGCTTAACGGATTTGGTAGAATAATAAATATATCTTCTGTTAATGCACATAAAGGACAGTTTGGACAGGTTAATTATTGCGCATCAAAGGCTGGTGTTTTAGGTTTTACAAAAGCCTTAGCTTTAGAAGGTGCCGCTAAAGGGGTAACCGTAAATTCCATATCGCCAGGATATACAGAAACAGATATGATAAATTGTATTAGTGTGGATATCCTTAATAAAATAAAAAAAGATATACCAACTGGACGATTTGCAACACCAGATGAGATTGCAACATTAGTTTGTTTTTTATCTTCAAAAGATGCATCATATATTAATGGCGCTGATTACTCTATTAATGGTGCATTATATTAAATTTATATGACGGTGAGCTAATTATGATTCCATTTAATAAGCCATATTTACATGGTCGAGAAGTAGTTTATATCGCTCAAGCTGTTGCTGCTGGAAAAATTTCTGGCGATGGAGCGTTTACCAAAAAATGTCATGATTTTTTTGAGACGCGTTATGGTTTTAAAAAAGTTTTGATGACTACATCGTGCACAGACGCTTTAGAAATGGCTGCCCTATTGTTAGACATCCAGCCTGGTGATGAAGTTATTGCTCCGTCTTATACGTTTGTCTCGACAGTCAATGCATTCGCGTTGCGAGGAGCGAAAATCATCTTTGCTGATAGCTATGCAGACCACCCAAATATTGATCCTGAACAGCTTGTTAAGCTAATTACTTCCAAAACAAAAGCTATTGTAGTGGTACATTATGCAGGTGTTGCATGTGATATGGATGCAATCATGGCAATTTCTAAGAAATATAATGTTCCTGTGGTGGAAGATGCGGCACAAGCGATAGATAGCTATTACAAAGGGAAACCACTCGGCAGTATTGGTACTTTTGGTACCTTTTCCTTCCATGAAACCAAGAACATAATATCGGGTGAAGGCGGGCTATTAGCTATTAATGATGAGCGGTATATACATCGTGCAGAAATTATCCGTGAGAAAGGAACTAATCGTTCTTCATTCTTTCGTGGTGAAGTTGCTAAATATGGTTGGGTAGACATTGGCTCATCCTTTCTTCCATCTGATATCATTGCTGCTTATCTCTATGCTCAGCTTGAAAATATTGACGCTATTCAGGCAAGGCGAAAAGCTATATGGCAACATTATTATAATAACTTGTCAGTTAAATTGACAAATACTAATATAAAGCTACCTAAAGTGGCTGAGTATGCTACTAATAATGCACATATGTTTTATTTAGTATGTGAAAGCCTTGAGCAACGTACGGCCTTGATAAATCATCTAAAAGATAATGATATACATGCAGTTTTTCATTATTTATCTTTGCATAAAAGTGAATTTTACCAAGACCAATATATAGGCAATGAATTGCCCCATTCGGATTTTTTCACTGACACGTTAGTTCGTCTGCCATTATTCTATGAGTTAACTGATGAACAAGTGGCGTATATTTGCAATCAGATTGGTCTTTTTATTGAGCTGAAATGAGAAAAAAAATATTACATCTTGCCTGCTTAGATAAGTTTATCCCCGGGTTTATAGATATTATTAAGCGTAATTTCACTGACGAAACCCATACAGTCATAACTTTTGGCGATATAAGCCAATATCACTATGAACAAACACAGACAATGTTTAATTGTCGAAGGGTTAATAGTTTTAGATCTATATTTAAAATAATAAAGTGTTTGCATAATAATGATAAGGTCATATTACATGGACTTTTTTCCCCCCATTTAGTTGCAATGCTGTGCTTCATGCCTTGGTTACATCATAAGTGTTTATGGGTAATTTGGGGGGGCGATTTATATTATCATGAGTTGCCAGTTAAAAATGCTCGTTATCGTGTTATGGAATTGTTTCGGTATTTTTTGATAAGTCGATTAGATGGGTTTATTACTTATATAGAAGGAGATTACCATAAAGCTCAGCAGTGGTATAATGCTAAGGGTCACCGCTATGACTGCATTATGTATAAGAGTAATATTTACAATGGTGGGTACTTAGATTTATCTCGATTAACAAGGAAATATGCAGAAAATACCACTAAGGTAAGTCTGTTAGTGGGAAACTCTGCAGACGTTACTAATAATCATCAACGAATTTTTGATAAACTAGTAAAGCTTGATGTAAATAATCATGTTGACAAGATATATTGCCCATTATCTTATGGTGATTTCGCTTACGCTGAGCAAATTAAGCAACAGGGCGAGGCAATGTTTGGCGACAAGTTTCATGCTCTGATGGATTTTATGTCGTTGGATGAATACAATAAAATACTGGATGAAGTTGACATTGCCGTATTTGCTCATAATCGGCAACAGGCAATGGGTAATGCGATTAATCTGCTGGGACGTGGTAAAACTCTTTATATGTGCGCTGATACCAGTTCTTATGATTTATTCACCAAGCTGGATATAAAAGTTTTTTCACTAGATAACTTGGAGCTAAAGCCTCAAGAACCTAAAATATCGCTCTCAAATAACGAAAAGATACGCAATTATTTTAGTGAGGATAATTTGGTTAAGCAGCTGAAAGAAATATTTTCGTAACTGTTTGAAGTCAAACACTAACGTAAAAAAGACGGTTATATGACACCTCAAAAAATATTCTTTTTTGCTATTGGCCCCGTTGGTGGAGCATTATTCGGGATCATTTCACTCCCGATAATTGCTTGGATTTTTAGCCAAGAGGATGTGGGTAGGATGGCATTGCTTAATGTCGTGTTGAGTTTTGCGACATTATTTTTTACTCTTGGCTTAGATCAAGCTTATGTTCGTGAATTTCATGAGGCAGATAACAAATCATTATTATTAAAAACTACAGTGGTACCTGGTTTAATATTACTGGTAGCCACCCTGGCTGTAAGCTTGATATTTGGCCCATTATTATCCAAAATTATATTTGGTCTAGACTCTATTGGAGTTAGCTGGTTACTTGCAATCGCATTATTTTGCAGTTTCTTGTCGCGATTTTTGTCACTAGTATTACGAATGAATGAGCGTGGTCTAGCATTCTCAATGAGCCAGCTATTACCTAAAGCTTTCTTACTCGTCATTATTCTTTTTTTTCTATTATTTGATTTTGCCAAAACATTTGAATGTCTTTTGCTGGCTAATACATTGGCAATCATGTTGGCTTTTTCTATTTTTGCTTGGAATACTCGTAGTGAATGGTACCAGAGTTTTTTTGAGAAAGTAAACATATTACAGTTGCAAAAAATGTTAAGCTTTGGTTTTCCATTAATTCTGGGTGGTCTTGCTTTTTGGGGAATGACCTCACTGGATAGAATCCTATTAAGTCGATGGAGTAGTTATAGCGAGCTGGCTATTTATTCTGTTTCGGTCAGTTTCGCTGCAGCAGCCACAATTTTTCAGTCTGTATTCTCTACTGTATGGGCTCCGATGGTCTACAAGTGGGCAAGTAAAGACGAAGGGTATGATAAGATCACAATGGTTGGCCGTTATACCGTACTGTTTGTTGTCATTATCTTTTGTTTAGCTGGGATGCTGTCATGGATAATATCTTTTTTCTTACCTGCTCAATACTCTTCGGTACAATGGATATTGGTCGCTTGTCTAGCCTATCCGTTATTTTATACACTATCGGAAACTACCGTTGTTGGGATTGGTATTGCACGTAAATCAGCATATTCAATGTTAGCATGTATCTTGGCACTTTTAGTTAACATAACGTGCAACTTTTTTTTAATTCCTAGTTTTGGTGCAGCTGGTGCAGCCAGTAGTACAGCTGTATCATTTTGGGCATTTCTTGTGTTTAGAACTGAGTTCTCGATCTATGTCTGGAAATCCTTGCCAAGGTTTAGAATGTATATTTATACATTGTTAGCTGTCATAGGTTCTATTATTGGCTCGTTAAAGCAGGCTAGTGCTGCTCCATATATATATTGTTTTTGGTTTGGATTATTATTGTTCTGTATTTTTGATTACAGGCATGAAGTAAAAATGTCAATCAATAAAATTGCTAAAACAATAAGCCATTATTCATAATGTTTTTTAAAATGCGATATAAAAAACTTCATTGATTAACTATTTCTAATGTTACCAATTGTCACGTTGATGTAAACTTCATTAAATTTGGAACTAAATATGCAATCCGCAAAAATATCGATTATTGGTCTTGGGTATGTGGGATTACCACTGGCTGTAGAATTTGGAAAAAATTTTGATGTTGTGGGCTTTGATATCAATAAAGAACGCGTACTGCAACTGCAGAAGGGAATTGATCTTACTAAAGAATGTACCTCCGAAGAGTTGAGTGAAGCAACCCGCTTGATATATAGCTACAATATCGAAAGTATTAAAGATTCCAACGTCTATATAGTTACTGTCCCAACACCAGTAGATAAACATTTCAAGCCGGACTTGACGCCATTATTGAAGGCAAGCCAAATGATTGGTTCGGTAATATCAAAAGGGGATATTGTTATCTATGAATCTACGGTTTACCCGGGAGCTACAGAAGATGACTGCATTCCTGAAATTGAACGTGTTTCTGGACTGAAGTTCAATCAAGACTTCTTTGCCGGTTATAGCCCAGAGCGAATCAATCCGGGTGACAAGATAAATCGTCTTACTACAATTAAGAAAATTACCTCAGGCTCCACCCCTGACGTTGCTGAATTTGTTGATAAGTTATATCGTTCTATTATCACTGCGGGTACATTTAAAGCTACATCAATCAGAGTTGCCGAAGCTGCAAAGGTTATCGAAAATACCCAACGTGATGTGAACATCGCCCTGATGAACGAATTCGCCATGATGTTCAACAAGATGAATATCAACGTATCTGATGTTTTAGATGCGGCAGGTACAAAATGGAACTTCATTAAATTGACCCCTGGGTTGGTAGGCGGACACTGCATTGGGGTTGATCCATATTATTTATTGCAGAAAGCTAACGAGTTCAATTACTCACCGGACATGATCCGTTCTGCACGAGAAATAAATAATGGAATGGCGGGTTTTGTTAGTGACCAAATAATTTCTGGCATGGTGAGAAAAGGAATGATTGTTCCTGGCTCTGACCTTCTCATACTCGGTTTTACATTCAAAGAAAATTGCCCTGATATTAGAAATACTAAAGTGATCGATGTTTATAATACATTGCAAAAATATAACCTGAATATAGATGTTTTCGATCCCGTAGCTAATTCAGATGAAGTATATACTGAATATGGCATTCGAATGATTGATAAACTGGAGCCAGAGAAAAAATATGATGTAGTTGCTCTAATGGTGCCTCATGATATATTTATTCATGATCATGAACTCTATCATTGTGTTAAACCTTGTGGTTTCGTGTATGACTTGAAATCAAAGCTAATGAATCTTAATAGCATTGATAAAATCGTATTATAGCAATAATTTTTTGGGGTATATGATATACCCCACTTTTTATCTCCAAGAGAATGCTGGCTATGTTTGATATACTGTTTATTCCATATCGTGATCTCTATTTTTGGCATTGCTATGGTTCTGCAGTGCGTGATCTTCAATTTCTAGAAGTGCTATCAGATAATAAACATGTAAATAGTATTACTGTTCTAAACAGGCCCGTCAGTTTATATGAAAGAATCTTGAATAAAAGAAAACAAAAATTTAATTATGACAGTGTTAACGTAATTGATGTTACTAGCTTTGACTTACTTGGGCCACTGAAGAAACGAGCATGGACAGTTGGTTGTTATAATGAGCATGTTGATTTGTTTGTTAGTAACTATTGCCAACATGGTAACAATACTCTACTGGTTATAGACTTCACACCCTTTGCGATATTTCCTTTGGTTCAGTCTGACAGAGTTATGTATTGGTACGATATGATAGACAATTTCACCAAACATAACTGTTTTAGCGAGCAAGAGAAAAGATTGGTTGATCTGAAATATCAGTATGTTGCCGCCAATTATCATTTTATGACAGCTGTCAGTGGCGCCGCAGCCCATGCCATCACCAAGCATCGTATGCTTAACTTTGATATTGTACCAAATGGCGTTTTCACGAGTAAATTTTCCGATCGTGTTCAGTGTAATAAAGCGGCAGAGTATGATTTTGGGTTTGTTGGTTTTGTGACTGACAAGTTTGATGTGGATTTTGTCTGTTCTTTGGCTAAACGATATAGCGTTGTTGTATACGGTGAAGTATATGATAAAAGTGTGTCCAATAAATTACGCAGTAATGGCGTACATATTAAAGGACGTTTTACATATAATGAATTACCACGTTTAATATCCTCGTTCAAAATTGGATTATTACCGTACTTGGCTGAGAAAAGTCATGATGGTTCCCCGCTTAAACTATATGAATACCTGAAGAATAATACACCATGTATAACATCAATAAATTACGAATATAATTCGATGTTTATAGTTAATTACAATGAGTCAACAGATCTTGATGCTGATATAAAATTGCTAGAGAAAACAAGTGGCGATAATTCTATCTCTCATAGTATCCCAGATGAGGCCTATTTTTCTACGCGTCTTGAGAATTCGATGAATATATTAATGAATGAGGGTTCTTGTGATAAATAAAAGTCACTTTGAAATAATATTCACTATTTCTTTTATTTTGAGCTGTGTATTTCCTATATTCCCTACTTATACCAATGGTATGATGTATCATGTGCTTGGAATAAGCTTGCTACCAGTATTGACTCTGCCATTTTTTTTAAAAGTAAAGCTCAGTGATTTTATAGCTTTTTTGATTTTTTTCCTAATTTTTTTAGTGGCTACATGTATCACATTCATAAATTCTAATAATGATGCATCAGATGTGTTTTCTGGATTGAAAATCATTTATTTTTTGTTATATTCAATCGTCGGTTATGTGTATGGTTATATTGTTGAGTCACCTAATGAAAAATTTAAAAAAGTATATGTTTGTGTATTGATCATATCTATGTTAGTTTCATTTGTTGAAATTTACATTCCAGGAATAAGTTTCTTTTTATATAAAAGAGAATCACTAGATATCTTATCTGATAAGCTGACTTCTCTGTTTAATACAACGTATCACTACGCATTCTTTCTTTTTTGGGGACTTTGTTTTTATTTTACTAGATTTTGCTATCTAGTAGAAAAACGAGTTGAAGTTAAATCATACTTTGTGAATTTCATGATTGCTGTAGTAATATTTGTTCTGATTTTTTTGACACAAAGTAGAAATTTTATATTGGTCTCATCCATTCTTATTTCAATTAAGGTGTTCAATCTCTTTGTGAGAAGAGTTTATGACTTCAAAGTAATATTCTTCATATTAATGGCTTTGGTAGTAGGTAGCTCATTCTTAAATTATTTTTCAACTGAAATTGAAACTCGATTTTTATATGTAGTGTCCGGTATAAATTATTTAATTTCTGGCGGTTTGGATTTTTCTGGTGGTGGTTCTGGTTCTTTTAATACCAGAATTAATCAGATTTTATTCGCATGGGATGCGATATCATCCAATCCATTGTTTGGGGTTGGGGTTGGGAAAGATATTTATTTAGAATCGATATATGCTTATTTACTGTATAAGTATGGGGTTGTGGGCTTAGTAACATTTATAACTATTATTATTATTCTGTCATGTATATCAAAGAGAGCTGAACTCATAGTTAATAATTTAGATGATAAAGTATTTTTCAACTCTTGTTTCTGGTTCTTTTCTCTTTCGCCAATATATTTCTTAAGCGGTCCACTGTTTGAAGTGCCTAAGCTATCTATGTTTTTCTATTGTTTGATTGGTCTTTTGGTTGGATCTTATCGGAAATATAGAATAATTAATGGTGCTTTCCTCTCCAAAACGCTTTCCCAAAAATATTGATTTCAAAGTTATAGGGTGTGCAATGAAATGAAAAGAGTCTATATTGTTGGTACTGTAGGTGTCCCGGCGTGCTATGGTGGCTTTGAGTCTTTAGTGCAGAACCTTGTTGATTATCAGTCGGAAAGTATAAATTATCATATTTTTTGCTCTTCTTACTCCTATCAGACAAAATCTGAAAATTATAAAGATGCTTCGTTGTTATATCTCCCGATCAAGGCTAATGGGGTCTCTAGTATACCTTATGATATATTAAGTCTGATAATTTGCCTTAAGAAAAAACCTGATGTCACATTGATATTGGGGGTCTCTGGTTGTTTGTTTTTACCCATCTATCGGTTGTTTAGTTCGTCACGTATTGTTACGAATATTGATGGACTGGAGTGGCGGCGCGACAAGTGGGGATGGCTGACGAAAAAATTTTTGAAATTTTCGGAAAAACTTGCCGTTCGTTTTTCAGATGCTGTCGTATCAGATAATCAGGGTATCGCTGATTATGTAATGGATGAATATGGTGTTGTCAGTGAGGTCATAGCTTATGGTGGAGACCATGCATTACAAGTCGAACATCAGGAAAATTATGTCAAAGATGATTTTTATCTTTCACTTTGTCGGATAGAGCCTGAGAATAATATTGAATTGATCCTGACTGCCTTTTCTAAATCTAGAGAGAAATTGTGCTTCATTGGTAACTGGGAGGCAAGTGAATATGGTCGTGCGCTTAAAAGCAGGTTTTCGCATTATGAAAATATAGAGATTGTTGATCCTATTTATGATATCTCCGTACTCTATAAGATGAGAAGGCAATGTAAGGGATACGTGCATGGTCATTCTGCTGGGGGTACCAATCCTTCTTTGGTTGAAGCCATGCAATTTGGCATGCCAATATATGCATTTGATTGTATTTTCAATCGCTATACTACAGATAACAGTGCTCTATATTTTAATAGCATAGAAACGTTGCGCCAGCTTATTGAAAAGTATGATGAACATGTAGTTCATTCCGGGGAGAGGATGAGGCAAATTGCAAATGATAAATATCAATGGCGTAGTGTAGTCGATAAATATGAACAGCTTTTCGTTTAATCGTTTTATTGATGCTGATTTTAATTGCTTAATTTATTAGGGGCTGGCTTTTATTTTTGATTGAATTGATTTTATTTCTAACCATATATTTATATCTTTCTTTGGTGGCATAGAATGGAATATGCAATTTTTTTCATCACAGCATTTATATGCTTGTTTTTTTTACGAAAGATGGCAAAAAAAATAAATCTAGTTGACCGGCCTAATGAGCGAAAACTACACCAAGGTGCAGTTCCTTTGGTTGGTGGGATTTCTATCTATTTGACTTTGATGTTGGCGTTATGGTTCAAACCTGATTTATTAACTAGTTCAGATATCTATGTCTTATGTGCTTCCGTCTTGGTTATCATGGGTGCAATAGACGATAAATATGATGTTGACTATCGTATCCGCTTGGTCGTGCAGATATTAATATCTTGTACCATGATCTTTGGCGCTGGACTTTCTCTAAAAAGTTTGGGGGGGTTAGCCTTTGGCCATGAAATTGTATTAGGGCCTCTTGGTTATATTGTGACTGTTTTTGCCGTTCTGGGCGCCATCAATGCTTTTAATATGGTTGATGGTATCGATGGCTTGCTAGGTGGATTAACTCTAGTCACCTTTGGTGGGTTAGCGTACCTTAATTATATTGACGAACAGTTATTATTAGCTCGGTTTTGTCTATTGATGATGATCGTTGTCATCCCCTATGTCATTCTTAATCTGGGATTTCCTTTTGGAACGCGTCGCAAGGTTTTTATGGGGGATGCTGGAAGTATGCTGATAGGCTTTACAGTTATCTGGACCTTGCTACAAGGTACGCAAGGTCCTAAAGCGCAGATGTATCCTGTCACAGCATTATGGTTAATTGCTATACCGTTGATTGATATGGTAGCGATTATGATTAGGCGCATTCGTAAAGGACACTCCCCCTTTAAACCTGACAGAGAACATTTACATCATATATGTATGCGCGCGGGGTTATCTCCTAATCAGGCGTTGTGCTTTATTTGTTTTTTGGCAACAGTATGTGCTGTAATTGGTATTTACTTCGAGTCAATACGAGCTCCTGAATTATTAAGTTTTATTCTTTTTTTATGTTTTTTTATGCTCTATTTGTGGGGGTTGAATTCAATATGGCGTTTTTTAGCTTGGATTAGACGGAAACAATGAGTTTTAGTTAACTGGGCACTCATGTTATTTTAGACCAGTCCTTGTGCATATATCGAATTGTTTGAGTTGCTACATACTGAAATGCCTGTATCTTTTGTTTTAACCTAACGTGAGACAGTGATGAAAGAAAAAAGTCCAGATGTACCGGCACAGTGGGTAGTACCTGCTGCTTCTGATGAGATTGATTTTCGTGAGCTGATGCTGGTGTTGTGGCGCCAGAAGCTGCTGATAGTGCTTATTGCTGGCGTATTTGCAGTGTGTGGTATCTCTTATGCGTTGTTGGCTCCGCAGCAGTGGTCAGCTTCGGCAGTGGTTGCAGAGCCTAAGCCGGAGGACATGACTCCGATGCTGAAAGTGGCAAAGCATGCAACTGCATTGGGTCTTGGCGGTTTTCCCAGTGGTAAAGATCTACACCAGGAATTTATTCTGGAGTTCAACAGTTACGAGAATCGCCGTAACTATCTCAAAGCCAGCCCTTTATTTGCAGAGGTTGTAAAAAACCATGGGTTAGATAGCAAGGCGCAGGTGCGTTGGCTGCGCGACTGGAGTAAATCCGTCACGGCTCAGCCCGTAGATAAGAAGGGGGAGGTGCCGGGTGTTGAGCTCAAGTTTGCGGCCCCCACTTCCGAAAGGTCGCTGGCAATGTTGAAAGGGTATGTTGACTACATTGTCAAGCTGCAACAAAAGCAGTTGATACACCGACTCACTGAACAGCGTGATCTGCAGTTGGATGGCATGAAAACTGAGTACCTGATCATGCAGGAGGACACTAAACGTGCCCTGCAACAGGAAATAGTAGAATTGGCGATGGCTAACAAAGTAGCCAAAGCGGCTGGAGTCAGTGCTCCATTGGAAAATTATAACGTTCGGGATCGTCTCCTCATTTCTTTGGGTTCGAAAGGTTTGGAGGAAAAACTGTCATTACTGAAATCTATCGACCTTGAGGTTTATCAACCCAAATTGCAGTCTCTGCAGGTAAAGATGGCACGTTTAAAAAGCATATCTTTGGACGGTATTTCATTTCGTCCTTTCTCCTATCTTGATGCTCCAGATGAAGCCCTTAGCCGTGACAAGCCGAAACGTCCCTTGATTGTGGTGTTGGCGACCCTGCTTGGAGGAATGGTTGGTATTGGTATTGTTCTGATTCGCCATGCATTTCGCCGACCAGAAGAGGCATAATAGGAATCGTTGATGTAATCGAGGGGGCAATGTGCCCCCTCTCTTTTTGTCTGTATCTTGTATGCCCTTTCAATAATGGGTGGGCCTAAGGAGCTGGGCTGTGATGTTAACGCGAATCATGATGGTTTTATGTGCGCTCTATTGGTTGCTGGGGATGCATTTTTTTATGCATAACCCGGGAGGCGCTGGGCTCTATCTGCCGTTTAACGCATGGGGATGGATATTTGCCTCGCTGGCAATTGGGTTGGGGTTGTGGCAAGTGACTTTACGCCAACGTTTGGTCTTTTCTCGACTACAAGCGGCTTTATGGATTGGTGCACTTTTGCTTCTGCTTCCCATGTTCTATCCAGGATTTCCACTCAAGGATTATGCTATGCCCAGATTATTGGGGCTATTTGCTGGTCTCTTGTTTTTATTCGGTCTGTATCAATGGCGCTTTAAACGGTTACAGCGTGATCGCTTGCTCTATCTCGTCTTGATTGCGATCGCAATGGAAGCTGCTCTTGGTCTTGTACAGTTCTATTTGTTGACGCCAGGTAACTGGATTGGCTACGACACCAACGCAAATCGTCCGTACGGGATCTTTCAACAGCCAAATGTGATGGCGACCTTTATGGCCACCGGGATTGCGTTGGCCATTTGGCTGGTGCTACGCGGCAATGATCACGTTTGGTTGCGAAGGGTTAGCTATGGGGTGATTTTGGCCGCAAGCCTGTTGTTGATTGTGCTGCAGTCTCGGGTGGGGCAGCTTGGGGGATTGCTAGCATTTATTCTGCTTGGACCCCAGTTGCATCGTCAACGTTTATTGGTACGAATGCTCGGCCTGGTCTTGCTGGGAGCAGTTCTTGGATTCGCTTCTCAGTATTGGGTGTCAGGTGTGAGTCGGGGGATGAATGAATATCTTTCGGGTGGTGCCCGGTCAGATATCTGGCCTTTTACGTTTCGTTTACTTTTTCAGAACTGGTTACTGGGAGTCGGATATGGTGGATTTGAATCTGCATTCTTCCACGCATACACAGAGGCTCGGCAGGTAGATCCAAATATTGGAATGGTAATTTACAACCTCGACCACCCCCACAACGAGTTTCTCTATTGGTCTGTTGAGGGGGGCATTGCCCCCATGGTTGGCATAGTGATCATGGGAGGGGCATTGTTGTGGCGTCTGGCGAAGGTTCGTTGGGTAAATGCCATGGCACTGCTTGCCCTGGTTACACCGATATTGCTCCATACCCAGACGGAATATCCCTTTTACCATGCGATCGTGTTGTGGTGGTTGTTGCTGACGCTGATTTATGTCGTTGACAGCGAGATTGAAGAAACCTGTCTTGTGCGTTGTGGTAGATCATCGTGGTGGGATATGGGGTATCGTCCCTGGTTGTTGTTGCGATTTATTGCAATAGCCATTCCTTTATTGGTTGTCCCATTTATGCTGACGGCCCTTCATACCGCTTGGGTCGTCACCAAATACGAGCGAGGAGGTTATAAAGAGCCGACGCTGTTGCTGGAGATTATCAATCCTATGGCATGGCTGACACGAGTAGAGTTTGATGTAAACGCTGTCCGTCTAATGGTCGGTTTGCAGACACACAACAAGGCTGAACTGGAGGCTTATCTGGAGTGGGGGCAGGCCTTTGTACGTCATACTCCACGTGCCAACATATACGCCAATATGGTGATCGCACTTAACGCACTAGGTCGCAAAGAGGCTGCTAATGCGATGCGTCTAGAAGCTCTCAAACTCTATCCTTCTGAGCCTCTTCTCACTGGTTCTGTAGCGACATCGGTGACCAGTAGTGTTGAGCAATCGGTACAAAGTAATGCTCTCGCTAATTAGCGTAATCTAACAAAAGGTTAAAGCCTGTTATGTTCAAATGCAGGCTTTTCATGTTTCTTCAGACATATGAAATCATTATCGAAAGCATTCTAACACTATGATTTCAATGGTTAAATTTTATGGTTGCTTGAGTTTTTTCTGCAAACAAGTTACTTGCTAGTTTTAGTATTTCACCTGATGAATATCAAGGTTGCTGTGGTTTGACATATTTGGACCTACTATAACGGGAGTCTTCTGATAGAGCGTAATGGGGTATTAATGAGCCCTATGATATTTGAGGTCATAATCCATCAGAGGGAGGGGGGATTGCGATCACAACGGAGCATTGATTTGTTATCACGCTTCGTGTCAAGAGAGCATAGTGAGTACAAAATAAAAAATAATACAAATACAGAAAAACAGTATGTTGTTATCAATTGTCCATGCTATTCTGACACGGTAATCCCTGTGATCGATTTTTTGTGAGGAAATAATGAACGAGTTTCTGAAAGTTCTGCTGAACATTCGCAGTCTGCGTGCGGCTATTCGTGAGCTGCCGTTTGAGCAACTGCTGGAAGCTAAAGAGAAGTTTGACCTGGTTTACCAAGAGCGCGCCGATTCTGTCGAACAGGAGCGTGCTGAACAGGAAGAGCGTCAGCGCAAGCTGAATGAATTCACCGAAATGTTGCAGCAGGCTGGTATTGATCCTCGCGAGCTGCTGGCGACTGCCGCTGCTCCGGCTGCTGCGACTGGCGCAGCCAAGAGCAAGCGTGCTCCGCGTCCGGCTAAATACAAGTACGAAGAAGATGGCCAGGAAAAAACCTGGACCGGTCAAGGCCGTATGCCGAAAGCCATTGCTGCTCAAGTCGCTCTGGGTAAAGACTTGAACGATTTCCTGATCTAATTCGTCAGGTTTAGAGATTGAATAATGCCGCCCTTGGGCGGCATTATTTTTGCCGTTTTACTCGTGGTTATCCAATCTGCCCCTTCGCCCCACTGTTATCTACATCCTCGCTTGTATCCTTTTTACCGTCGTTTCACTTCACTGTTACTTTGCTCAATATCACTCATTGTTCGCGATTAACTTTGTCGTGCAGGATTAACTGCGTGATATCGCTATTTGTATGCGTCGCGCAGATATGCGCTTCGGATATGTCTCTCACGATTCACGGGGCGCCGCTCGGCAAGAGCCAAGCTCTCTGCTGATTGAATATCCGGTAACCGTTATCTCTGGTCAGGGAGCGTGAGGGATAGAGATAGCTGTAAGGTATGGCCGGTATATTCTGGGTCACCGATGCATGTAATTGACTGCGCTGCCATGACTGCCCCTGATAATGGGCAATGAAGTTCGGCTGCAGTGTGGGAGAGGAAATTCTGTATGGTCTATGGCGATGATATTCCCCACTCTGCCGGCAGAGTGGGGAATGGCTAGGTGAAGCGCTATCGGGGCGTCACGCTATCGCTGCCACCCAGGGCGCGATAGATTTTGGCTGTGGTGGTGAGCTGCTCTTTTTGCTGGGCCAGCAGGCTCTGCTGGGCATCCCACAGTCGGTTCTGCTCATCAAGCCAGGCTTGCACGCCGGTCGCTCCTGCCTGAAAGCGAGCCTTGGCCAGCCGTTCGGCCTCCCGGGCATAACTCAGCTGCTCCTGCAGATAATCGAGTCGCTGCTGGCCATAGTGGCGTGCGGCCAGATTGTCTTCCACCTCCACTAGTGCGGTGTAGAGCTGTTTGCGAAACTCGGTTTCAGCAATCTGGTAATCCAGCTCTGAGCTTGCGATGGCGAGCTGGGTGCGGTTGTATTCAAGGAAGGGGAGGGCGAGGCTGGCTCCCAGCGTACCTACCGGATTTTGCAGCACCTGCGCCAATCTATCGGATGCGGTGCTGGCGCTGCCGGTCAGGGTCAGGCTGGGGTAGAAGCTGGTGCGGATCTCGTCCCCCTTTGCCAGCGTCTTGCGCAGCCGCAATTCGGCCGCTTTGACATCAGGGCGGCGCGCCAGCACATCAGCCGGGATACCCACCGCAAGTTCAGGGATGGTCTGGTTTGCAAGGGAAGCGGGTGCATACTCCAGTGGCCCGCTGCTGCGTCCCAGCAGCAGACGCAGGGCATTGCGAGCCTGCTCCTGCTGCGCCTTGAGGGAGGCCAGCTCAGCCTGTTTTCCGGCCAACTGTTGGCGTGCCTGCGCCAGATCGAGCCGGGTAATGGCGCCAGCCTGGTATTTGGTCTGGGTCAGCTGCTCGGTTCGGGTCAGGTTGGCCAGCTGCTGTTCTCCGAGCGCGATGGCAGAGCCGAGATAGCCGAGCTGCCAATACTGCTCCAGAGTATTGCCGATCAACAGCAGTCGGGTGCTAGCGAGGTCCTGTTCGCTTGCCGCCGCCTCCCAGCTTGCCTGATCTCGCACCGAGGCAAGCTTGCCCCACAAATCCACTTCGTAACTGAGGCTCAGCGAGGGGCCCAGACTGTTGGTGCCCTTGCTGGTTTTCAGATCCTTGTTGCCACTGGCTGCGATAGTGCCATTGACCGAGGGGGTGAGGTTGGTATCGGCCTGCTCGGCGCCCAGTCGGGCGCTTTTGAGCTTGAGGGCCGCCACACGCATGTCAGGGTTGGCGGCCAGTACAGCGTCGACCAGCTTGTCGAGCCGGGGATCATGAAATTCCTGCCACCAGGGGCCAGCCTGCGCAGCCAGTTGGGCGCCCTCTGCTTGTTGCCATGCTGGAGCGATCGCCAGCTCGGGCCTTTGATAGGTGCTGTGCTGACTACAGCCGCTGAGGGCCATAGAGAGAGCCAGCCAGGAGAGTTTGTGCATTGTTATTCCCTCGCCAGTGCGACAACAGGGTCGAGCCGCGCCGCATTGCGTGCCGGCAGGTAACCAAACAGGATCCCGATGAGTGACGAGCAGCCAAAGGCCATCAGGATGGAGAAGAGCGAGAACTGCATCTTGATGGAGTCCACCAGCAGTGAAAAGAGCGCACCAATACCGAGCGAGAGGCCGACGCCGAAGATCCCCCCCAGCAGGCTCACCATCACAGCCTCAATCAGAAATTGCTGCAGAATATCCGACTGGCGGGCGCCCACGGCCATGCGAATGCCGATCTCGCGGGTGCGCTCGACCACCGACACCAGCATGATGTTCATCACGCCCACCCCGCCGACGATCAGCGAGATCACCGCGATGGCCGAGACCATCAGGGTCATGGTGGCGGTGGTTTTCTCCACCGATTTGATGATGCTGTCGCTGCTGAAGGTGAAAAAATCCTTCACCCCGTGGCGCTTGGTGATCAGCTCGATCACCGCTTGTTCGGCCAGTGCCGGTTGTACCCCGTCCTTGACCCGGATGGTGATCTGGCTGAAGTGGTGCTGCGAGATGAGGCGACTCATCACCGCGCTGTAGGGCAGCCAGATATTGACCGACTGGCTGGTGGGGCCGAAGCCAGTCTCCTGCGAAACCACACCGACAATCCGCACCGGCAAGGTGCCGACCAGTACCACCTTGCCGACCGGATCCTCCTTGCCAAGCAGGCTGGTGATGCTCTTTTTGTCCACCACGGCGACGGCAGCCCGCTGCTGAATATCTTGCCACTCCAGTAAGCGACCACTGACCAGCGTCATCCCCTTTACCTTGAAATAGTCGTTACCGACCCCGGTCACGTTGCCGCTGTTGGTCTTGTTGCGATAGCGCAACTGGCCTGAGCTGCCAATCTCGGGGCTGGCGCCCGCAAGATAGGGTTGCCCCAGCAGAGCATCGAGATCCCCCTTGTTGAGGGTCTGGATGCTGGCCATCTTCTCATCGCCCCATCCTTTACCCGGGAAGATTTCGATGGTGTTGGTGCCCATCGCATTGATCTGGTCGATCACCTTGGCGCGTGCCCCTTGCCCAAGAGCGACCACACTCACCACGGCGGCGATGCCGATGATGATGCCAAGCATGGTGAGGAAGGTGCGCATCCGGTGGGCGAGCATGGCATGCATCGCCATCCGTCCCGCTTCCCGATAACGATCCCAGTCGTGGCCCACGGCACCTTTAGTGGGCACTATTTTTTGAGGGGCTACGGTGGTAGCTGGAACCAACACGGCCGTTTGGCTGGGGCCGCTATCTTGTTCAATCCGACCATCCTTGAGAGTGATGATCCGGTCGGCATGGCTGGCCACGTTCATATCGTGGGTGACCAGAATGATGGTGTGGCCCTGAGCGTGCAGCTCCTTGAGGATCGCCATCACCTCCTTGCCGCTCTGGCTATCAAGTGCGCCGGTCGGTTCATCGGCGAGGATCACTTCGCCGCCATTGGCCAGCGCCCGGGCGATACTGACCCGCTGCTGCTGACCGCCGGAGAGCTGACCCGGGGTGTGGTGACTGCGATCGCGCAGTCCCAGTCTGCCCAGCAGCTGACGCGCGCGCGCCTGGCGATCCGGACGGCTGGTGCCGGCATAGACAGCTGGGATCTCCACGTTGGCGGCGGCATCGAGATGGGGCAGCAGGTGGTAGCGCTGAAAGATAAAACCGAAGTGGTGGCAGCGCAGCCGGGCCAGCGCCAACGCATCCATGGTGGCGGTGTCCTGACCGCGAAACAGATACTGGCCGCCGCTCGGGCTATCGAGACACCCCAGCAGGTTCATCAGGGTCGACTTGCCAGAGCCGGACGCGCCGACAATGGCGATCATCTCTCCTGCCGTGATGGTGAGGTCAAGAGGGTGGAGCACGGTGACTTCGCTGTCGCCGCTCTGGTAGCGTCGCTCGACCCCTTTCAGCTGGATCAACGGCAGCTGGTTCAGGGGCTCACTCATAGCATTACCGCCATCTCATCATTGGCGGCGGGGGTACCGTGATTGAGCTGCACCTCCTCCTTCTCACTCAGCCCGCTGATCACCTCAATACGGATCTCGTCTTTCATACCGGTCTTGATATGACGGGTTTCGGTCGTCTCATCGTCCTTGATCACGGTGACTTCGTACTCGTTGTCACCCAGCGACTTGCCGAGGGCGGTTTGCGGCACAGTGAGTACCTGCTTGCGCTCACCGAGCACTATGGTCACCTGGGTGGTCATTGCCACCCGCAGGGTGTGGTCGGGGTTGGGCACATCGAACAGGGCGTAGTAGTAGACGGCCGCATTGCTGGTAGTGGTACCGGTTGCAGCCTGATCGTTGATGTTAGTGGGCGCCAACTCCACGGCGCGAAGCGTACCCTGATAGCGGGTATCCGGATCGCCGATCAGGGTGAAGTAGACCGGTATGCCGGCTTTGACCTTGGTGACATCGGCTTCGGAGATCTGCGCCTTGACCGTCATGGTCTCGAGGTTGGCCAGCTTGAGTACGGTCGGTACCGTCTGGCTGGCAGCCAGGGTTTGGCCCTGACGGGTCACAATGCTGATGACGGTGCCATCCATCGGCGCCAGGATCTTGGTATAGCCCAGCTCGGTCTTGGCCCGCTCAACCTTGATCAGGGCGTTGTCGATATTGGCCTGGCTGTTTTGCAGTTCGGCTCGGGTGACCGCCAACAGGGCCTCGGCACTCTCCAGATCGGCCCGTGAGCTCGCCTCCTGCTTGAACATCTGCTGCTGGCGCCGCCAGGCGAGCTCGTTCTGTTTGAGTTGAGCCTGCTTGATCTTGAGCTGGGCGCGGTTGCTGGCAAGCTCCGCCTCGGCCGTCTTGAGGTTGTTCTGGGCAATCAGGGGATCGATCTCGGCCAGCAGGTCTCCCTGTTTGACCTGATCACCGGCCTCGACCGCCAGCTTGGTAACCTGACCGGAGACCTGAGCCCCCACATCCACCTGCTCCACGGCCTGAAGCACGCCACTGGCCAGTACGGTCTGGGCAATATCCTCGCGGGTCACTTGAGCGGTCAGCATCGCCTTGGGGGGTTGACTGGGCCAGATTAGCCAGCCGAGTAGCACCACGGCGATCAGCATGGTGATGGCCAGGGTTCTCTGCTTGGGGGTTATGTTCATCGATCACCTGAATGGAAACTGAAAAGATTGTGCGCGGCGATTATCCTGCAGCAAAGCCCTGATAAATAACAGCCGCAAATATGTAAGCAAAGTTATGGCGTTAACTGTCAATAAGCCGTGAAAGGAGTAAGCGAGAGACTGCAGTGGTGAGCAAGATGGTCAGCAAGAGGGGGGAGTGCGACTGGCGGTTGCGATGAAAAAGCCCTGCGCAGTGGCAGGGCTTGGGAATAGGTAATGACGAGTGAGGATCAGGCCTTGGCCAGCAGATCCATCACCCAGGGCAGACCCTGCTTCTTGCGGCTGACAAAGCCCGGGTGGTAGCTGGACCCGGCCGGTACTTTGGCGTGCTCGGTAAAGTAGATACGGCTGGCTGCGGCTGTCAGGTCAGTCACCATCAGCACGAAGAAGTCGAGCCCTTCGCTTTCAACACGGTGTGCCATCTCTTGCTGCAGAGTTTCGATCTGGTCGGCAAGCTGTTGTTCGCTGCCCACTTCGATCTGGCTCATGATGAAGTTCAGACCTTCGGCCTGGAATGCTTTCTCATCCTGCTGCAGCAACTGCGCAGGAGTGAGACCGCTCAGGTCGGTTTTTGCCATCAGCAGCTGTTGACCAAACTCGGCCAGCGATACTTCGGCCAGCGGTGCCAGACGCTCGCAGGCGATCTTGTCCTGCTCGGTGGTGGTTGGCGAGGTGAGACAGAGGGTGTCGCTCATGATGGCACCCAGCATCAGACGAGCCTGGCTGCGGGTCACAGTGCCTTGCTGACTTAGCAGGTCGAAGGCGATAGTGCATGTGCAGCCGACGGCACGGATCCAGGCATCCAGCGGAGACTGGGTGACCAGAGTGCCGAGACGGTGGTGATCCACCAGGCCCAGTACATTGGCTTGTGCCAGTGTGGCAGGGCCCTGTTCCAGATCACTGAAATCCACCAGCCAGACATCTTCACCGGTCAGATCTTTGGTCAGCAACTCGGGTTCGCTGACGCCAGCCTGCTCCAGAATAAAACGGGTTTCGGTGCGCAGGTCACCCAGACGCCATGGGGTGGCCTGATGGCCCTGGCCATTGAGCCAGTCGGTGATAACCAGCGCACTGCAGATACTGTCGCTATCAGGATTCTTGTGACCAAAAACGTGGATCATAGACAAAGCCTCACAATTGGATACCCATAAAGGGGGGCAACACTATGCGAAATCCGCTACATGAAGGCAACCGGATCCACGCCCATGTTGCTGCCAGCTTCGCCTAACTCGCCATTTTATTGATCTGGGTCGGTAATCCTGACGCGAGTTCGGCGCTCACAGTTGGCTGTTGGCTATTGCTGACTGTTGAGGCCATGGCACTCGTCCATGCCTGCGCAGTCAGCATGTCCGGTCAGCGCTATCAGTCGCCATCACTGCAAATGGGCTTTATTGCCTGATTCAGCGACGCAGCAGCTCGCGGGCGTTGGCCAGGGTGTTGTCGGTGATCTGGTCGCCACCGAGCAGGCGTGCCAGCTCATTGAGACGGGCATTCTGGTCGAGCGCATCCATCCGGGTTTCGGTGGTTTTGCCATCGGTATGTTTGCTCACCACCATATGCTGGTGGCCGTTGCCTGCCACCTGAGGCAAGTGAGTGACCACCATCACCTGGGTGGACTCGCCGAGCTGGCGCAGCAGGCGACCCACCACGGCGGCAGTCGGGCCGCTAATCCCCACATCCACTTCGTCGAAAATCAGGGTCGGGGTGGAGACCTTGCGAGCACTGATCACCACGATGGCGAGGCTGATACGCGACAGTTCGCCACCCGAAGCCACCTTGCCAAGGGGCTGGATGGGCTGCCCCGGGTTGGTGGTGACCATAAATTCCACCCGATCTATACCCAGCGGAGAGAGGCTGCTCTGGGCATCGGGACGCACCTCGATGGCAAAGCGGCCATCGGGCATCGCCAGTTCGTGCATGCTGCTGGTTACCTTGGCGCCCAACTCCTGGGCATAGCGCTGACGACTCTGACTCAGGGCTTCGGCGGCCTGGACAAAAGCCTGACGAGCCTCGGCCAGCTCATCTTCCATCCCCTCTAACCGCTCCTCATCGGAGTTGAGGCGGGCGAGATCAGAGGCCAGCTCCTGGTGGTGCTGAGCCAGATCCGCCGGTTTGACGTGGTGCTTGCGTGCCAGATTGATCGACCTGGAGAGGCGGGCTTCCAGCTCGTTGAAGCGCTCGGGATCAAGCTCCAGCCGATCGAGGTAGCTGCGCAGTTCGCTGTGGCTCTCCTGCACCCCGATCAGGGCTTCGTTCAGCATCTCCAGTACCGGAGTGAGGCGGCTGTCCATGCTGACCAGCCCCTCGGCTCGATCTACTGCTGATTGCAGCAGGCCGGCAATGGTGGTCTCTTCGTTGTCATAGAGCAGATCGAGGCAAGCCCCACACTCCTGCATCAACTCGGTACCGTTGGCGAGACGCTGGTGCTCCTCTTCTATCTCCTCAAACTCCCCCGGTTGCAGGGCAAATTCGTCCAGCTCCTGCACCTGATACTCGATAAGCTGGCGGCGGGCTTCCCGCTGCTGCTGCTCGGCCTTGAGCCGGTTCAGCTCGTTTTGCAGTTGGCGCCATTGCTGATAGTGCTGGCGCACCTCGTCGAGCAGCAGATGGTGGCCGGCATAGCCGTCGAGCAGGGCGAGCTGGTAGTCGGGTTTGAGCAGCATCTGGTGGGCATGCTGACCGTGCACGTTGACCAGCAACTGGCCCAGACTCTTGAGCTGGGTGAGGGGGACGGGCACGCCATTGATATAGCTGCGCGAACGCCCCTCGGCAGAGATGACTCGCCGCACGATACACTCACCTTCGTTTTCCAGCTCGTTGGTGGCGAGCCAGGCGCGGGCAGCCGGGTTGTTGTCCAGCAGGAAGCGGGCGCTGACCTCGCTTTTGTCGCTATCGGGTCGCACCATGCCGGCTTCGGCCCGCTCTCCGAGGCAGAGACCGAGGGCGTCGATGGCGATGGATTTACCGGCACCGGTCTCACCTGTGATGCAGGTCATGCCCGGTTGCAGATCGAGTTCGAGAAACTTGACGATAGCGAAGTTGTTGACGGTCAGCTGGGTCAGCATGGTCTTATCCTGTATAGGTCAACATTACTGTGTATGCATCCAGTATATACTGGTCTTATATACAGTAAAGAGGGCACCGTCATTTTTAGTACAGGAAAGGTGCGCCAGTGCGGTATGGCTATGAGAATGCGGTACTGACTATTGGCACGCGGTACGGATATGAGAGTGCAGGGGATGTTGCCACGACAGAAAAGAGAAGGGCGCCAATTCAGGCGCCCTCTCTGGCAATGCCGTTGTCGGTCAGCGCCGATTAAAACAGCTTGCTGCCCCAGCCGAGCTTGTTGCGCAGCACATGGAAGTAGCTGTAGTCGAGGGGATGCACCAGATGAAGCTGGTGGTGGCTCTTCTTGATGAGGATCTCGTCCCCCGGGTGGACCGCCAGGGTCACCTGGCCGTCACAGCTCACCTGCATGGCATCGTCCTGATTATCCGGCGAGACCAGCAGCCGTACTTCGCTGTCGGCATCGAGTACGATGGGGCGACTGCTCAGGGTATGCGGGAACATGGGCACCAGCGTGATAGCGTTGAGCTTGGGGGTGAGGATGGCGCCACCTGCCGACAGGGAGTAGGCGGTTGAGCCGGTCGGTGTGGCGACGATGATGCCGTCCGAGCGCTGGCTATACATAAAGCTGCCATCGATATAGACCTCGAACTCGATCATATGGGCGATCTTGCCCGGGTGTAGTACCGCCTCGTTGACCGCCAGATTGCTCGATTTGCGCTCGCCGTGGCGATAGACCGAGGCCTCCAGCAGGAAGCGGTGTTCGCTCTTGTAGTGACCGGAGAGCACCTGCTCCAGTGGCAATAGATAATCTTGCGGCGAGAGGTCGGTCAGAAAGCCGAGGTTACCCCGGTTGACCCCGATCACCGCCACATCAAAGCGCGACAGCACCCGTGCCGCCCCCAGCATGTTGCCGTCACCGCCCACCACGATGGCGAGATCGGCCTGCTGGCCCAGTTGCACCAGATCCATCACGTTTTCATCGAGGATGCTCAGGGTCTGGGCGACCCGGCTCTCCACCAGTACCCGAAAGCCGCGGGCGGTCAGGTATTGATGCAGGCCGGTCAGCGTCTGGTTGGCCCCCTCATGGTGGGGTTTGCCAATCAGGGCGATGGTTTTGAACGGAGAATCCATAGTCTGTCGGGTCTGGGATGAGTATTGCGGGCCAGTATACAGTGCTTTGCTCCGCTTGTGACGCTCTCCCGTGTCACGGGGGCAGCTATCCCCTTGAGTCAGCTGGCTAAAGGGTGAGCGGCAACGCCAAGAAACAGCTGCTTGCGGCAGAGCATCCACCCTGATTGGCCTTTTACCCCTTGAAAGCCGGGGATGCATCCCCATAATAGCGCCAACATAGTCGGTCTGTGGTCGTCCGGTCGCTCAACCAGACGTCAGGGCCCTCATAAGTAACCCCGGAATTGGAGATGTCATGAACCACGAAGAGCAAAAGGTTGAAGCGATGGAGCAAGTGGAAGCCCAGCCAGTCGAGCCGACCGATGTAGACAGTGAAGTGACAGCTGAGCAAGCCCGCATTGCCGAACTGGAAGCGCAGCTTGAGACCGCCCTCCAGAAGGCGTCGGAAGAGCGTGAACGCGCTCTGCGCACCGCTGCTGAAATGGAGAATCTGCGTCGTCGTACCGAGCTGGACGTGGAGAAGGCGCACAAGTTCGCTTTGGAGAAGTTCGCTGCCGAGTTGCTGCCGGTGCTGGACAACATGGAGCGTGCCATTGAGCTCGCCGACAAGGAGAATGAGGCGCTCAAGCCGATGATCGAAGGCGTCGAGCTGACGCTGAAATCCATGCAGAGCGGTGTGGCCAAGTTCGGTCTGGTTGCGCTGGATCCGGCCAACCAGCCGTTTGACCCGAATGCCCATCAGGCGATGAGCATGGTGCCGAGTGCAGATGTGGCGCCAAACACCGTGATCGCCGTGATGCAGAAAGGTTATGAGCTGAACGGTCGCGTGATCCGTCCGGCCATGGTCATGGTATCCAAGGCCGCCGACTGAGTCGGCACTTGATGCCCAGGCCCGCCGCTTGGCGGGCTTTTTGTTTCGCAGTGCAACACCTGTTCATCTTGCACGGTTTCACGGCTCAACGTGATCGCGCAACCATGACAAAGGGTGTGGTTTTTTTAGGTTGGGGCTTGAAGCTGCGTCTGGCGACCCCATATAGGTAGCAAGGCCGCGGCGGCACAAAAAATTTGATGCCGGGAGCTTGAAAGCCAGATTGGCAGCCCCCACCTAGCCGTTAACGCATTAAGGCGAGTTCCTCGCCAGTTTATTCAAAGTATTTGGAGATTCGTCAAATGGGTAAAATCATCGGTATTGACCTGGGTACTACCAACTCCTGCGTCGCTATTCTGGATGGCGATACTGCTCGCGTGATCGAGAACGCAGAAGGCGATCGTACTACTCCGTCCATCATTGCCTATGCCGATGATGGCGAAATCCTGGTTGGTCAGCCGGCCAAGCGTCAGGCCATCACCAACCCGAAAAACACCCTGTTCGCCATCAAGCGTCTGATCGGTCGTCGTTTTGAAGATGAAGAAGTGCAGCGTGACCTGAAAATCATGCCGTACGCCATTGCCAAAGCTGACAACGGTGACGCCTGGGTTGAAGTGAAGGGCAAGAAAATGGCACCGCCGCAGATCTCTGCCGAAGTGCTGAAAAAGATGAAGAAGACCGCCGAAGACTACCTGGGTGAGCCGGTCACCGAAGCCGTTATCACTGTTCCGGCCTATTTCAACGACGCCCAGCGTCAGGCTACCAAGGATGCCGGTCGCATCGCTGGTCTGGATGTAAAACGCATCATCAACGAACCGACTGCAGCTGCTTTCGCCTATGGCGTAAACAAGGTCAAGGGCGAGCGCAAGGTTGCCGTATATGACCTGGGTGGTGGTACTTTCGATATCTCCATCATCGAGATCGACGAAGTGGAAGGTGAAACCACCTTCGAAGTACTGGCGACCAACGGTAACACCCACCTGGGTGGTGAAGACTTTGACAACCGCGTCATCAACTATCTGGTAGACGAGTTCAAGCGTGAGCAGGGTATCGACCTGCGCAACGACCAGCTGGCTCTGCAGCGTCTGAAAGATGCCGCCGAGAAGGCCAAGATCGAGCTCTCTTCTGCCCAGCAGACCGACGTCAACCTGCCGTACATCACTGCAGATGCCACCGGTCCGAAGCACATGAACATCAAGGTGACCCGCGCCAAGCTGGAATCCCTGGTAGAAGACATGGTGAAAGATTCTCTGGAGCCGGTTCGTGTCGCCCTGAAAGACTCCGGTCTGGCAGTTGGCGAGATCGACGACGTGATTCTGGTTGGTGGTCAGACCCGTATGCCACTGGTTCAGAAGACCGTTGCCGAGTTCTTTGGCAAAGAGCCGCGTAAAGACGTCAACCCGGACGAAGCCGTGGCCATGGGTGCTGCCATCCAGGGGGCCGTACTGTCCGGTGACAAGACCGACGTACTGCTGCTGGACGTTACCCCGCTCTCTCTGGGTATCGAAACCATGGGCAGCGTGATGACTGCGTTGATCGAGAAGAACACCACTATCCCGACCAAGAAGTCCCAGGTGTTCTCCACTGCCGAAGACAACCAGTCTGCCGTGACCATTCACGTGCTGCAGGGTGAGCGCAAGCGCGCCAGCGACAACAAGTCTCTGGGCCAGTTCAACCTGGAAGGCATCCGTCCGGCTCCGCGTGGTCTGCCGCAGATCGAAGTGACCTTCGACATCGATGCCAACGGTATCCTGCACGTCTCTGCGAAGGACAAAGAGACCAACAAAGAGCAGAAGATCACCATCCAGGCCTCCTCTGGCCTGTCTGATGAGGAGATCGAACGTATGGTACGCGAAGCCGAAGCCAACGCGGCCGAGGACAAGAAGTTTGAAGAGCTGGTACAGGCTCGCAACCAGGCTGATGGTCTGGTCCACTCCGTACGCAAGCAGATCACCGAAGCCGGTGAAGCCCTGCCTGCCGACGACAAGACCAAGATCGAAGCCGCTCTGAGCGAGCTGGAAACCGCCATCAAGGGTGACGACAAGGCTGCTATCGAAGCCAAACAGCAGGCTCTGCTGGAAGCGTCCCAGAAGCTGATGGAGATTGCCCAGCAGCAGGCTCAGGCCCAGGGTGCAGCCGGTGCTGATGCCGGTCAGTCCTCCTCTTCTGCCAAGGCTGACGACGACGTTGTCGACGCCGAGTTCGAAGAAGTGAAAGACGACAAGAAGTAAGCCCGACCCAGATGGGCGAAGCAGGCTTCGCTCATCGGCTTAGTCAATGAATTTACGGGCGTTGGGTGACCAACGCCCGTCTGCGTAACCACAGGATGAGTATGTCGAAGCGCGATTTCTACGAAGTGCTCGGGGTGTCAAAAGGTGCCGACGAGCGCGAGATCAAGAAGGCGTACAAGCGTCTGGCCATGAAGTATCACCCTGACCGCAATCAGGGCGATGCCAGTGCCGAAGAGAAGTTCAAAGAGGTCAAAGAGGCCTACGAGGTGCTGACTGATGCCAACCTGCGCGCCCGCTACGATCAGTACGGTCATGCCGGTGTGGATCCGAGTCAGGGTGGCGGTGGCCACGGTGGTTTTGGTGGTGGTGCCGACTTTGGTGATATCTTCGGCGATGTGTTCGGTGACATTTTCGGTGGCAGCCGTGGCGGTGGTCGTCGTGGCCCGGCCCGTGGTGCTGACCTGCGCTACACCATGGAGCTGACGCTGGAAGAGGCGGTACGCGGGGTCTCCAAGGAGATCAAGGTGCCGACTCTGGTTCACTGTGAGGTCTGTAACGGCTCCGGCGCCCACACCGGCAGCAGTGCCCAGACCTGCCCGACTTGCCACGGCTCCGGCCAGGTGCAGATGCGTCAGGGCTTCTTCGCGGTGCAGCAGGCCTGTCCGCACTGTCACGGCCGCGGCAAGATCATCAAGGATCCGTGCCGCAAGTGTCACGGTGAAGGTCGCTACCAGCGTACCAAGACCCTGTCGGTGAAAATCCCGGCGGGCGTCGATACCGGCGATCGCATCCGTCTCTCCGGCGAAGGGGAAGCGGGGGAAGCGGGGGCACCGGCAGGGGATCTGTACGTACAGGTGCACGTCAAAGAGCACGAGATCTTCGTGCGTGACGGCAACAACCTCTATTGCGAAGTGCCCATCAGCTTCACCGCAGCGGCTCTGGGTGGCGAGATTGAAGTACCGACCCTGGATGGCCGCGTCAAGCTCAAGGTCACTCCGGAGACCCAGACCGGCAAGATGTTCCGCATGCGCGGCAAGGGCGTGAAGTCAGTACGCTCCGGTCAGGTAGGGGATCTGATGTGCAAGGTGGTGATCGAGACGCCGGTCAACCTCACCGAGCAGCAGAAAGAGCTGCTGCGCCAGCTGGACGAATCCTTCAGCGGTGCCGCTGCCAAGACCCACAAGCCGAAATCGGAAGGCTTCTTCGAAGGGGTGAAACGCTTCTTCGACGATCTGACCAAGTGATGGCATAGACCCGTGTCGATATAAAGAGAGGGAGGCGTGATGCCTCCCTCTCTTTTATCTTGAACTATCGGAGATGGCGGTGGTTTGGCTGCCCCCATCTGCTGTGCGCTGTCAGGCAGCAGCCAGTGACCCACCGAGGAAGGCATAGGCGAAACCAAAATAGATCAGCACGCCCAACAGATCCATGATCGAGGTGAGCATGGGGGAGCTGAGGGTTGCCGGATCAGTCCCCATCTTCCGTGCGGCAAACGGCAGGACCAGACCAAGCAGGCTGCCAACCACAGTCACCGTCATGGCAGAGAGGCTGACAATCATGACGATGTCCCAGCCGATGCTCTTGCTCCAGAATGCCATCACCCCTTCCAGCAGGGCGACACCCAGCCCCAGAGCCATTGCGACGGGCAGATCGCGCCGCAGCACGAAAAAGAAGTCACGCATGCTCAGCTTGATCTGACCCATGCCCATTGCCCGGATCACCAAGGTGGCCGACTGGCTGCCCGAGTTGCCCCCCATGTCGATAATAGGGGCAATAAAGGCTGCGAGGATCAGTACTTCGCTGATGAGTTCTTCCTGAGCGGCGACCAGATTGCTGGTCAGTATGCCGAATACGGTCAAGACCGCCAGCCAGAAGAATCGGGCGCTGAACATGTTAAAGGTGCTGGATGCGCGAAGATCAAGTTCGGGACCTCCCAGCGCAGCCGTACCACCGAAGCGGGCAATCCGGTTGGCATCTTCCTCTTCGGCAACATCCATTGCATCATCCACGGTCACCATGCCGAGCAACTGCTGATCCTGATTCAATACGGGAAGGGCCAGCAGGTTGTAACGGGCGATCATCTCCGCGGCTTCGCCTTTGGGGGCATCGGCCTGAATACTCACCAGCTCGCGCTGCATAATGGCCGAGATGGGGGTTTTGCTGTCGGCGAGAAACAGTTCGCGCAGGGAGACAACCCCGATGAGGCGGCGCATTTCATCCACGACATACAGGGTATAGATGCTCTCCCTGTCGGCAGCAGTGCTGCGCAGCCGTTGCAGCCCCTCTCCCACAGTGATGTCAGCCGTCAGGCTGGCACAATCCGAGCTCATGATGGAGCCGACGAGGTTTTCCGGGTAAGAGGCCAGCCGTTGTGTATCCTCGCGCTCTTCGTCTGTCATCGCATCGAGCAGGGTCTGGCGCAAGGCAGAGGGCAGACGATTGTAGAGATCGGCTCTGTCATCGGGGGAGAGGCGGGTACACAGCTCCTCCAGTTGGGGTTTGGCCATGGAACGTACCAGACTGGCCTGAATATCGCTGGGCAGATGGCGGAAAATACGTGCTGCACGCAACGCAGGGACCAGGTTTAGAAAGGTATGAATATGTTTATCTGTCAGGCGGTTTATCGCTTGTGCCAGATCGACCTCATGAATATTCAGGCTGAGGCTCTGGATCCCCATACGATCCTTGTTTTGCAGCAGTACATAGAGTTGTTGGTGAATATCTTGGTATTGCATTTATATATCCTTTAATACATCAGCCTGGAAAATGGCAAATAAAATCCTGACTGACATCACATCAGCAAAAATAAATAAGGAAATAACACCCGAGAATTAACCCGGGCTAGTGGCCGATACCGGCTCCAGGGTCAGGGTCCATGACTCACCTCCTGATTGATGTAAAAAATCGTCATATGTTTACCCGTTATCGATCGCGAATGGGGGATGAACAGGTGTTGCACTTGGCACAAGTAAATGAAGGTGGAGCGGATCGCGGGACGGTCGTCGCCCGGCTAGCAGCTGTTGCCATCTCCCATGCCATCTTGTCAGAAAGCCTTGTGGCTACTGACCTGCAGTGATAGAGGTTCGCCATCTGTGATGCACACCGGAGGCGAAACAACATGGGGTGATGGGATAACAGTAGTAATGACATGGTGGCCCTGATATCAGGAGAAGAACCATGCAGGCATCATGACGTCATCTTGCGTCTGGCATTGGATGGCGTAAGTAACAGACATCGAGTGAATACAGGGAAGGGGTGCACCTGGGTGCAAATAAACCGCTCTCCGCATAGCGCGAGATAGCGGCAGAACAATCTGCGGGATCTCGCGACTCAGGTATTGGCTGATGAGCTCAGCAACCTACTGTCATCTGATGAATTGCCCACTGATGGTCTCCGCTATTAATCAATGCGGCGATGCTACTGGAATGGTTCTTATTGGTAAATAATTAATCCAGCGCCAGAAACATTTAGAAACATCTTTATTGATATTTTCATAATTTGACGGTGGTTATGCCGAATATTCAGCCATATCGCAGACATGCTCAGTATTATTTACGTCATTTCACAGTGGACCCTGATGGTGCACTGCGGGTGTCAATCTTCAACACCAGGATGATGCATTAGGGAATGTCGGTCCCCGGCAGACCTACTGCCAGCACCATGACCAGATTGCCGGTGAGGTGCACTCCTTCTATTCACATAGTCGCTGCTCGCAGAATCGGGATCCGCCTTATTGAGTGGATCCTGATGAGGGATCCTCCTCACAACTCCCGCCAATTCCTGCTGTACAAATGTTATCCCGCTCACACTGCTGCTGAAACGGTTTAGTTGTTGTATTGAGTTGGCTAAAGCGGTTTAGCTATGCTCCGTCTGTCGATAACAACAGCGCCCGTCCGGGCCACAGATGACAGGTGAGGAAGATGATGATGTTCAAGAGCAAGTTGGCGCTGGCGGTAGCGCTGGGATTGGGGATGAGCAGCCCGCTGTGGGCGGCGGATGGCGGTATCGAGGCCCGTCTGGCGGCGCTGGAGGCGCGGGTACAGGCGGCTGAAGCCAGAGCCGAGGCGGCAGAGAGCCGTGCCAGTCAGGCGGAAGTGAAGGCGAGCGCGGCGAGTGAGCAGGCGCAGGTGGCCGACAACCGCAGCCAGAAGGTGGATGAGAAGACCACCGGTGCCCAGGGCTTCGAGTTTCACGGCTATGCCCGCTCGGGCCTGTTGGTAAACAGCAATGGCAACGGCGGGCGCGGTGGCCCCTACATCACCCCGGCAGGATCCGTGGGCGGGGCTGTCGGTCGCCTTGGCAACGAGGATGACACCTACATGGAGGCCAACCTGCTGAAAACCCAGACCTTCGAGGATGGCAGCTGGGCCCGCTACAAGCTGATGCTGGCGGACGGGGTGGAGACTAGCAACGACTGGACCGCCAGCGATTCGAGCCTCAATACCCGTCAGGTGTTTGCCGAGATCGGCAATCTGGCGAGCTTCGACGGCCCCTTCAAGAATGCGGTGCTGTGGGCGGGCAAGCGCTTTGATCGGGACAACTTTGACATCCACTGGCTCGATTCCGACGTGGTGTTCCTGGCCGGTACCGGCGGCGGCGTCTACGACGTGCAACTGGCCGATAGCTGGAAGGCCAACTTCTCCCTCTATGGCCGCGATTACGGCGACATCAGCGCCAGCGGTCTTTCCGATATCGAGAGCTACATCCTCACCATGAACAACCGCGTCGGTAACTGGCAGTGGATGGTGAACGGCCTCTCGGCCAAGGACAATGACGCCCGCATTAATGACAAGGGGGCGGGCAGCGAGGCGGCGGACAAGGGGGCACACACCCTGCTGGCCTATCACGGCGAGAGCTTCTTTGGCCTCAACCCCGGTTTTGCCAAGGCGGCGGTGCTGTATGGTCATGGGCTGGGGGCCGAGGTCAAGGGGCTGGGCTCTGACAGCGAGCTGTTGCCGGACGCCGATGCGGTGCGGGTCGCCGTGTTTGGCGCTACCGATCTCAACTCGCGCTGGCGTTTTGCCCCGGCCCTGCTGGCCGAGCAGAGTCAGGATCGCTACGTGAAAGGGGATGAGTACCGCTGGCTTACCTTCAATACCCGGGTGGCGCAGGTGCTGAGCCAGAACGTCGAGCTGGTCTACGAGGCGGCCTGGCAGTACATGGATCTCGATCCCAAGGGTTACAAGGGACGCCAGGCGGTGAACGGCGACTTCACCAAGCTCACCTTCGCCCCCACCTTCAAGGCGCAGACCGCCGGTTTCTTCGAGCGGCCCGAACTGAGGGTGTTCGCCAGCTGGATGGACTGGTCCTCCGAGCTCGACAACTACGCCAGCGACGATGCCATGGGCCAGAGCAACTTCACCGCCGGTGGCGAGTGGAACTTTGGCGTGCAGATGGAAACCTGGTTCTAGTTCGTTATCCCGATCACAAAAATGGCAGCCGGTGCCGAGATCTGTTGGTTGGCTAAAACGGTTTAGCTGATAATGCCAGCCAACAGAACAGAGTTCGGGTTTGACCGTGGATCCGATGCAGCAGTGGAGTAGCAAGGTGACGAATCGTGTGTGGGTAATGGGGGATGCGGTGGTGGACTTGATCCCGGAAGGGGCGTTGCACTACCTCAAGTGTCCGGGTGGTGCGCCCGCCAATGTGGCGGTTGGTGTGGCACGGCTGGGTGGCGATGCGGCCTTTATCGGCCGGGTCGGTGCTGACCCATTCGGCCACTTTATGGCCGACACCCTGAGCGGGGAGGGGGTGGATATTGGTGCGCTGCGGCTCGATCCAGACCATCGCACCTCTACCGTGCTGGTAGAACTTGATGACGAGGGGGAGCGCAGCTTCACCTTTATGGTGCGCCCCAGTGCCGACCAGTTCCTCACTCCGGATGAGTTGCCCCGCTTCGATGCCGGTCAGTGGCTGCTCACCTGCTCCATCGCGCTTGCCAACGAACCGGTGCGCACCAGCTGCCTGCAGGCCATGGCGGCCATCAAGGCGGCAGGCGGGCGGGTCTGCTTCGACCCCAACCTGCGTCCCGAGGTGTGGGGCAACCCCGCCGAGATGCTGCCGCTGGTGCGTCAGGCAATTGCGCAAGCGGATGTGGTCAAGCTCTCCATTGAGGAGCTGCAACTGCTGAGTGGCGAGGATGAACTGGTCGCCGGGCTTGCAACTCTCTCTGGCCCGGCGCTGGTGCTGGTGACCCGGGGCGCGGCCGGGGTGGTGGCGCGTCTGGGTGGCGAGCTGTTGGAGTGGGTGGGGCAGAAAGTGACCCCGCTCGACACCACGGGGGCGGGGGATGCCTTCGTCGCCGGTCTGCTGGCGGCGCTGGCCGGGCGCTCGTCGCTGCCGACGCTGGCCGAGCTACCCGTCATTCTGGCTCAGGCTCACGGCTGCGGGGCGCTCGCCACCACCGCCAAGGGGGCCATGACGGCGCTGCCGACACGCTCCGAACTGGATGCCTTTTTGCGATCAGACGCAAGCGGCTGTTGAGCTGAGGCTAGAAGCCCGGCTCGACAGCCCCTACTCTCATGTGACAAGGGCCCGCCAGCGTGGCGGGTCATAAGAGGAAGAATATGAATATCAGTGCGATAGCCAAGGATCTGGTGCCCCTGCTCGGGGGCAAGGAGAACATCGTCAGCGCAGCCCACTGCGCCACCCGGCTGCGGCTGGTGCTGGCCGACGACAGCAAGGTGAACAAGGCCGCCATCGACAAGCTGGAGGGGGTCAAGGGGTGCTTTAGCAACGCGGGCCAAATTCAGGTGATCTTCGGCACCGGTCTGGTCAACAAGGTCTATGCGGAGTTTGTGACGCTGACCGGTACCGGCACCGCCAGCAAGGCGGAGCTGACCGACATGGCGGCGGCCAAGCTCAACGTGGCCCAGCGGTTGGCGCGAACCCTCTCCAACATCTTCGTGCCGATCATTCCGGCCATCGTCGCCTCGGGCTTGCTGATGGGGCTGCTTGGCATGGTGCGCACCTACGGTTGGGTCAATGCCGACAGCGCCCTGTTTGTGATGCTCGACATGTTCAGCTCGGCGGCCTTTATCATACTGCCGATCCTCATCGGCTTTACGGCAGCACGTGAGTTTGGTGGCAATCCGTACCTCGGGGCGACCCTTGGCGGCATCCTCACCCACCCGGCGTTGACCAACGCCTGGGGCGTGGCCGGTGGCTTCAAGACCATGGACTTCTTCGGGCTGGATGTGGCGATGATCGGCTATCAGGGCACCGTCTTCCCGGTGCTCTTGGCGGTCTGGTTTATGTCCCATCTGGAGAAACAGCTGCGCAAGCGCATTCCGGACGCGCTGGATCTGATCCTCACGCCGTTTCTCACCGTCATCATCACCGGTTTCGTGGCGCTGCTCTTTATCGGCCCGGCGGGTCGGGTGTTGGGGGATGGCATCTCGTTCGGTCTGAGTGCCCTCTATGAGCAGGCGGGCTGGTTGGCGGGGCTGGTGTTTGGCGGCACTTACTCGCTTATCGTCATCACCGGCATCCATCACAGCTTCCACGCCATCGAGGCGGGGCTGCTGGCGAATCCGCAAATTGGCGTCAACTTCCTGCTGCCCATCTGGGCCATGGCCAACGTGGCACAGGGTGGGGCTTGCCTCGCGGTCTACTTCAAGACTCGTGATGTGAAGATCAAGGCCATTACCGTGCCGGCTGCCATGTCCTGCCTGCTGGGTATCACGGAAGCGGCCATCTTTGGCGTCAACCTGCGCTACATCAAACCCTTCCTCGCCGGTCTGTTTGGCGGGGCCTGCGGCGGCGCCTACGTGGTGGCGGCCAAGGTGGGGATGACGGCGGTGGGGCTGACCGGTATTCCCGGCATGGCCATCGTCCAGCCTATGAGCCTTATTCACTACATCATCGGGCTGGTGATCGCCTTTGGTGCCGCCTTCGCCGCATCCTACCTGCTCAAGTACAAGGTGGAGTGATGAAGGAAAGCGATCTTCTCAACCAGATTGTCCGGTCGCTGCTGGCCGGACAGCTCAAGGCGGCGGCCGATCCCCATCGGCCCTGCTGGCATCTGGCAGCCCCGGTGGGGCTGCTTAACGATCCCAACGGCTTTATCGAGCACGATGGGCGTTACCACCTTTTCTACCAGTGGAATCCGCTTGGCTGCGAGCACCGCAACAAGGGCTGGGGCCATGTCACCTCCACCGATCTGCTGCACTGGCACCACGAGCCGGTGGCGCTGTTGCCCACCGAAGCCTATGAGAGCCACGGCTGCTATTCGGGCTCTGCGGTGAGCGACGAGCAGGGGCGCCTGACCCTCATCTACACCGGCAATGTCAAATACCCGGATGGCGGCCGCACCGCCTATCAGTGTCTGGCCCGCGCCGACGGTGAGGCCGGTTTTGCCAAGCTGGGGCCTGTGCTGGATCTGCCTGAAGGCTACAGCGGCCATGTGCGCGACCCCAAGGTGTGGCACGACGGCCAGCAGTGGCTGATGGTACTGGGGGCTCGCACTCTGGATGACAAGGGGGAAGTGCTGCTCTATCGCGGCGAGACCCTGCAAAGCTGGCAGCGGGTGGGCCCCATCGCCGGTAGCGGGCGCGGGGGGCTGGGCGAGTTTGGCTATATGTGGGAGTGCCCTGATCTCTTCCCGCTAGGTGAGTGCCATGTGCTGATCAGCTGCCCGCAGGGGATTGCCCCGGCAGGCGAGGATTATCGCAACCTCTACCAGTGCGGCTGGCTGGCGGGCGATTTTGACGGCGAGCGCTTCGAGCACGGGGCTTTCCACGAGCTGGATCGGGGCTTCGAGTTCTATGCGCCGCAAACTACCCGAGACAGTCAGGGGCGCCGCCTCTTGTTTGGTTGGCTGGGGCTGCCGGAGGAGAACGAGATGAGCCAGCCTACGATCGCTCACGGCTGGATCCACCAGATGAGCTGCCCGCGGGAGCTGTTTTGGCAGGATGAGTGGCTCTGCCAGCGGCCTGTGGCGGAGCTCGCGGCATTGAAGGGAGAGTTGACCCGTTTCGAGGGGACGCTTAGCGAGTTTCCGGGGCTGGCCATCGACTCGGCCTGGCTCGATCTGGATCTCTGCGGTGAGGGGAGTCTCTGGTTCGGCGCCGTGGCCGAGCTGGTGTGGCAGCCGGGGCGCCTCATCTTGCGGCGCCAGAACTGGCAGAGCGGAGCGTGGGAGACCCGCAGCAGCCCATGGGCTGGCGGGCGGATCACCGTGCTGTGCGATCGCTCCAGTCTGGAGTGTTTCATCGATGAGGGTCGTCACAGCCTGTCGGCGCGCTACTTCCCCGGGGAAAAGCCGCAACTATCATCAGGTAACGGCGATGATGGCTGCAAAATTTGCCTCAATCACTGGCCGCTGTCAGCGTGCCTAGTACAATAGCCCGGTTCTAGTCAGCCGGGAGGCCAGGTGGAGAAGAAGAAACGGATCACGATTGCCCAGATCGCCGAACTGGCGGGGGTGTCCAAGGCGACCGCCAGTCTGGTGCTCAACGGGAAGAGTGCGGAGTACCGGATTGCCGACGATACCCGCAAGCGTATTCAGGCGGTGGCGGAGGAGTGTCACTACCTGCCGAGCTTTCACGCCCGCTCCCTGCGCGAGACCCGCAGCTACACCTGGGGGCTGGTGATCCCCGATCTCACCAACTTCGGTTTTGCCCGCATCGCCCGTGCCCTCGAGACCCACTGCCGGGAGGCGGGCATCCAGTTGCTGATCGCCTGCTCCGAAGATGATCCCGCCCTCGAGCAGCGGGTGGTGGATAACCTGATCAGCCGTCAGGTGGATGGGCTGATTGTCGCCTCCAGTGGCCACAGTGATGACATCTATGCCCGTATCCACGATCGTCTGCCGGTAGTGCAGCTCGACCGCCATATCGGCGAGTCGCGCCTGCCCATGGTGATTTCGGATGCCTGCAAGGCCACCGCAGAACTGGTGCGGGACATGGCCAGCGAGTGCGGCGAGGAGATCTACTACTTCGGCGGCCTGCTGGATCTCTCCCCCAGCCGTCACCGGCTAGCGGGCTATGAGCTGGGGCTCCATCGCGCCGGTTTTGAAGCCGATGCAGCCCGGGTACGCCATCGTGACTATCAGCCGAGCTCCGGTTATCAGCTGATGGCCGAGCTGGTGGCCGAGCTGGGAGCGCCCCCCAAGGGGCTCTTTACCGCCTCCTTTACCCTGCTGGAAGGGGTGCTACGTTACCTCAACGAGGCGGGGTTGATGGAGACGGGGATGCGGCTGTGTACCTTCGATGATCACGACCTGCTCGACTGCATTCCTATGCGCATCGACTCGGTTGCGCAGGATTGTCCGGCGCTGGCCCACGCCGCTTTCGAGCTGATGCAGCAACTGATTGCGGGTAATCCCCCTGCGCAGACTGCCCAGGTGATCGCCCCCAAGGTGCGCTGGCGCAGTCGTCGCTAGCCACTCTTCGCTCATCCATATGAGAAAGCCCCGCCATTGCTGGCGGGGCTTTTTGCCGTTGGTTGATGGAGCCATTCCTCTGACCGACAACTCAATCCGTGGTGCTGGCGCGCCAGAATATCTGCTTGATATGGGGATGAATGCCGAGTTTCACCATCAGGGCGTCGAGCTCATCACCATCGATGGAGGTAGCCAGCAGCACTGCCGAGATCTCCAGATCCCTCTCGCCAAATGGCTCGATGTCGAGCTCGCTCATGGGATAGTTGGCCTGCTCCAGCATCTCTTCGAGCCAGTGCAGCACCTCCTTTTGATGCTCACGGGGGGTCAGGGCAGTCACCTTGTAGGTGACTTCTGTGTCCAGATTGTCTACCGGGCGACGGTTGATCTGATTGACCAGCGGTCTCAGCAGGGTGTTGGCGGCCAGCACGAACAGGGCACCCAGAATTGCCTCCATGGCGAGCCCGGCGCCACAGGCGGCGCCGACCGCTGCCACGCCCCACAGGGTGGCGGCGGTGTTGATGCCGCGGATATTGCCCGACTCGCGCATGATGACGCCGGCGCCGAGAAAGCCGATGCCGGAGACAATATAGGCCACCACATGGACCACGTTGTAGTTGCCGCCGTGCAGGTCATAGATTCGCTGGGCTAGGCTGACGAACAGGGCTGCTCCCACTGCGACCAGCACGTTGGTGCGCAGGCCCGCGGTACGTTGGCGGTACTGGCGCTCCAGCCCGACCAGACTGCCGAGCACAAAGGCGAGCAGCAGGCTGGCCAGAGTGTCGAGCAGTGAGAGCATGTCTAGTTGTTGCCACATCTTCATGGCGTACTCCTTCTTATGAAAGCTGGCTTGGCACAATCCATGATGAAACGCCGGGTGGCGGATGGATCAGAGGGGGATTGAGCGGATGGCCAGCAGAAAAACGCAGCGTCCCGGGTTTAGCTTCCGGGGCGCGAGCATCATCAGATGCCCTGACGCTCGGAGAGGACGCAACAAGTGGGGCCAGCGTGGCTGGCCCCTTGAACGGTCGTTAGTGCAGCAGGATGCGCGTCAGTTGAGTTCGGGAGTCGTGTCGATGCGCGGACGCAGCTCCCAGCGCACCGGATGCGCTACTCCGACCTGATGAACAAACTGCACCAGATAGCGGCGCTGGGGTGGAGTGCAGTGCACATTGAGCACCAGCTCTCGCCCGCCGCCGCGACCCGGTTTCATCGATTGCATCGGTTGCAGTCCGGCCGGTTGCAGGGTGTGGCTCACCATATCCAGCACTTGCTCCATATCGGCGCGATCCTCGCAGCGGATCTGCAGCCTATAGTGGTGCTGGCGCGGTTTGCCGCCCAGCCAGCGTGGCAACATGCCGCGCCCCAGCTTGCTCAGCAGGGGGTGAGCCCGGGGTGCAACAGAACCTGTTGCGACCGCGCGATCCGCAGCCGGTTTGATTGAGATAAAACGCATAGCAGCCTCCTTGTGGGAAGCAGAAACTATGCAGGCAAGGTGTCATGGCAAAGCCAGACCACCTGACGTCAAGTGTAAAAAGGGAGAAGAGGGGAGTGGATTTCCGCTTCTCGCAGGGTTGCGAGCATACGGCAGAGAAAGACCTGCGGCTAGCTCGCGACCTTGGTACCGACGATGAGGGTCGGTCTACAACTGTCACTTGATGAGTTGCCCACTGATGGTCTCCGCTGTGTTAAGAACGGCAAAATGGTACTCATCCAGAGCGGTGAGGTAAAGCCTTATCGACCTTCCAGCAACATTTAGATACAAGTTTGTCAATAATGGGGCCGACTGGCTACCTCCATAAGCATCAGGGAGCGACGATAGCCATCGCCGCGCGATGACGCCCCGCTAGCAGGACCGCCCCTGTCTTGCGCGACCTGTTACTTCAGCCCCAGGCGCTTGAGGAGCATGGCGGCCGGACAGAAACCGGTGAATGCGCTCTGGATCAGGTTGACCCCGACAAAAGCGCTCAACCAGACAAAGCCCGGATGAACCCAGGTGGTAAGGATCAGCGAGAGCAGCAACATGCAACCCGCGACGATTCTGACTCCGTTATCTACTGTCATGGTCTTTCTCCTTATCTACTTTAGATATTGCTAATTTAGGGTTGTTTTATACAATAGAACAAATATCAGCAATTGCTAATTTACTCTTATGAGCCAATTCGACGAGATGAACAGACATGCGACATCCGCCGCCTCCCTGCTCAAGGCGTTGGCTCATCCCGAACGCCTGATGGTGCTCTGCCAGCTGGTGGAGGGGGAGAAGGGGGTCGGGGAGCTGCTGGCCCATAGCCAACTTGGGCAGTCGGCCTTCTCCCAGCAACTTTCGGTATTGAAGCGCTACGGCCTTATCCGTTCGCGCAAGGTCTCCCAGCAGATCTACTACTCGCTGGTGAGCGAGGCGGCGGCCGATGTACTGGGAGCGTTGCAAACCCATTTTTGTCACTCGGAAAATAAGGAATCTTGATGATGGAAAGCCAATGGCTGCTCTCTTTGGGCGGTGGCATGCTGGCGGGGCTGTCGGCCCTGATCCTGATGTTGTTCAACGGCCGGGTGGCCGGGATCAGCGGCATTTTGGCCGGCGCGCTGCAACACAGTGCACCGTGGCGGGTGCTGTTTCTGCTGGGGCTGGGGGCGGGCGCCTGGTTGGCGCTGACTCTGGGTTGGGCCACCATGCCCGCATTCACCACCTTGCCCGGCTGGCCTGTAGTGCTGCTGGCCGGTCTGCTGGTCGGCATCGGTACCCGTCTTGGCAATGGCTGCACCAGCGGCCACGGCATCTGTGGCATGGGGCGGCTCTCCCTGCGCTCCATCGTCGCCACCCTGACCTTTATGGCGGCTGGCTTTATCACCGTCTTCGTCACTCATCATCTGCTGTAAGGGGCTGATCGCCATGAAGTTGCTGACAAGTTTGTTTGCGGGTGTGTTGTTCGGACTGGGGATGGCCATCTCCGGCATGATGGATCCCGCCCGGGTCACCGGTTTTCTCGATCTGGCCGGGGCCTGGGATCCCAGCCTCGCCTTCGTGATGGGAGGGGCCCTGCTGGTCTTTATGCCGGGTTATTTTCTGCTGGTGAAACCCCGTCGCCAGAGTGTGCTGGGTGAGCCCATCGTCGCCGTACCAGCCCCTCGGCTGGATCGCCGTCTGATCGGCGGGGCCGCGCTGTTTGGCATCGGCTGGGGATTGGTGGGTATCTGCCCGGGGCCTGCTCTGAGTCTCATTTCCAGCGGGCAGCCCATGATAATGTTGTTTATAGCGGCCATGGTGGCCGGGATCTTGCTGTTTGACAGAGGGCTGGCCAGGGTGCTGACCAAGGCGCCAGCTCGGGGAAAGGATAAGGTGCGCCAGTCCCATACCGCCTGATCCCGTGAAGTGACTGATGATGCCAGGGAAGGAGAATAATGATGGAAAAGATCCGGTTGCTGGGGATCACCTTGATGGTGATGACATCGCAGGCCATGACATCCCCCCGGGCCCTTGCCGCAGACGGGGAGCCTATTGCCCCACTGACAGTGCCCCTGTTGACAGTGGCGCCACAGGCGGTGACCGACTGGCTGACGCTGGATGGCACCGTCAGTGCCATCAATCAGGGGACGGTGGCGGCCCAGACCAGCGGCCGGGTCTCCCGTATGCTGGTGGATGTGAACGATCAGGTGCAGGCGGGGCAGCCGCTGCTGGAGATCAGCGGCAAGGAGCAGTTTGCCGCCGTCACGGGTGCCGAGGCGCGGCTGGCGCGGGCGCAGGCTCAGCAAGTGGAAGCCGAGCGCCAGCTTGCCCGCTTTCAGGCGCTGATTGCCAAGGGGGTGATCACCCGCGCCCAGCTCGATAATGCCCAGGCGACTGATCGCGCCGCCCGCGCCGAGGTGAACGCTGCCGATGCGGCCCTCACTCAGGCCCGCGAGGCTTACGGTTATACCCGCATTCTGGCTCCCTATGCAGGGGTAGTGACCAAACGGCTGGTAGAGCTGGGGGAGACTGTCGCCCCCGGTACCCCGCTGCTCTCCGGCTTCTCTCTCGACACCTTGCGGGTGGAGGTGGAGTTGCCCCAATCCGCCCTGACGCTGGCTCGTGAGCCTGCGGATGTGCAGGTGCTGCTGCCGGATGGCAAGCTTGTTACCCCGGTCAAACTGACCCGCTTCAATTATGCCGACAGCCAGAGCCACGCCTTCAAGTTGCGCCTCGACTTGCCGCCGCAAACCGCCGGGGTATTGCCCGGCATGTGGCTCAAGGTGCAGCTCAAGCAGGGTGAACGTCAGGTGTTGCAGGTGCCGGATCGCGCCCTGCTGCGGCAAGGGGAATTCAATGGCGTCTATCTGCAGCAGCCCGCTGGCTGGGCCCTGACGCCGGTGCGGGTCGGCCATTGCGTCGAGGGACAGTGCGAGATCCTGGCCGGGCTGCAAGCCGGTGACAAGCTGGCTCCCGATGCCTGGGCGCAGCAGCAGGAGGTGGCCCATGAGTAGCGAGCTGAATGGCAACAAGGAGAGGCTGGGACCTGCCGGTCGGCTGGCTGCGCTGTTTCAGGGCTCGGCCATCACTCCGCTGCTGGCGCTGGTGGGGCTGTTGCTCGGCCTGTTTGCGGTGTTGGTGACCCCCAAGGAGGAGGAGCCGCAGATCGATGTCACCTTCGCCGATGTCTATATTCCCTTCCCGGGAGCCAGCCCGGCTGAAGTGGCCTCTCTCGTTACCACCCCTGCCGAGCAGGTGGTCTCCCAGATAAAGGGCATTGATACCCTCTACTCTTTTTCCCAACCCGATGGCGCCCTGCTGGTGGTGGTGTTCAAGGTGGGGGTGAGCCGCGAGCAGGCCATCGTCGATCTCAACAACCAGCTCGACTCCAACCGCGACTGGTTGCCACAGGGGATCGGAGTCGGTCAGCCGCTGGTGAAACCCCGGGGGATCGATGATGTCCCCATCGTCAGTTTGACCTTATGGAGTAAAGAGGGGAGCAAGCAACTGGGGGCACCCGAGCTGACCCGGGTCGCCCATGAGTTGGAGACCGAACTCAAGCGCATTCCCGGTACCCGCGATATCTACACGCTGGGCAGCCAGAGCGCCGTGCTGCGGGTGATGCCGGATCCGGCGGCCCTCAGTGCCCACGGCATCAGCTGGGGCGAGCTGAGCCAGCGACTTGCGGCCGCCAATCAGGTGGGCACGACACAGGCTATCGAGCAGAACAACAGTGAGATTAAGGTGCAGGTGGGGCAGTTTCTGCAAAGCGAGCAGGAGGCCCGCGAGCTGGTAGTGGGGCTGCACGACGGCAAGCCGGTCTATCTGGGGGAGGTGGCCAGGGTCTCTCTGGGTCAGGAGACTCCGACCAAGCGCAGCTGGATGGGGCTGGGGCAAGCCAGTTATCCGGCGGTGACCCTGGCCATTGGCAAGCAGCCGGGCCAGAACGCGGTCGAGGTGGCCAAGCGGGTGGAGGCGCGGGTCGAAAGTTTGCAGAACCGACTGATCCCTGCCGGGGTTGAGGTGACGGTGACCCGGGACTACGGCGTCACCGCCGAGACCAAATCCAACACCCTGATCGGCAAGCTCATTTTTGCCACCACGGCGGTGGTGGTGCTGGTGCTGGCGAGCATGGGTTGGCGCGAGGCGCTGGTGGTGGGCGTTGCCATCGTCATCACCCTGGCGCTGACCCTATTTGCCAGCTGGGCGTGGGGCTTTACCCTCAACCGGGTGTCGCTGTTTGCGCTGATCTTCTCCATCGGCATTCTGGTGGATGACGCCATTGTGGTGGTGGAGAACATCCACCGCCATCGCGGTTTGGGCAAGGGGTCGCTCAAGGCGCTTATTCCGGGGGCGGTGGACGAGGTGGGGGGGCCGACCATACTGGCGACCCTGACCGTCATTGCGGCCCTGTTGCCGATGGCCTTTGTCAGCGGCCTGATGGGCCCTTACATGAGCCCCATCCCCATCAATGCCAGCATGGGGATGCTCATCTCCCTGCTGGTGGCCTTCATCTTCTCACCCTGGCTGGCGAGCCATTTGCTCAAGGATTCGGTGCTCGGTACCCACGGCGAGGCCAAGGCGGGTCTTTTTCACCGGCTGATGACCCCTTTCCTGATTGGTGATGGCGCCAAGCGCGCCAGACGCAAACTCTGGCTGGTGGTGTTGCTGCTGGTCGGGGCGGCTACCGCCATGCCGGTGGTGCAGTGGGTGGTGCTCAAGATGCTCCCTTTTGACAACAAGTCGGAGTTTCAGCTGGTGCTCGATATGCCGGAGGGGGCGACCCTGGAGCAGACCGAGCGCACCCTGCTGGCGGTCGGGCGTGAGCTTGCCAAGGTGGAGGAGGTGAAGGATTACCAGATCTACGCCGGCACAGCCGCCCCCATCAATTTCAACGGGCTGGTGCGTCACTACTTTATCCGCAGCGGCGCCAACGTGGGGGATATTCAGGTCAATCTGGTGGACAAGCATGAACGGGATCGCAGCAGCCACCAGATTGCCCAGTCGGTTCGGGAGCCGCTGCAGGCCATCGCCAGTGCGGCAGGGGGCAACCTGAAAGTCGTTGAGGTACCGCCTGGCCCGCCGGTCTGGTCCCCCATCGTTGCCGAGATCTATGGCCCGACTCAGGCCGCCCGCGAAGCGGCCGCTCGCGCTGTACAGGCCCGTTTTGTGGCCACGGCGGATCTGGTGGACGTGGATATCTATCTGACCGACCCGCAGCCCAAGTGGCGGCTGGTGGTGGATCGCAGCAAGGCGGCCCTACTCGGGGTCGATCTCGGGGATCTGGTGAACACCCTCAATGGCGGGGTGGGTTATCAGGATGCCAGCTGGCTGCAGGGGCACGGTGCCAAGTATCCGGTGCCGATCCGCATCGAACTGGCACCCGGTGACAAACGGGATCTGGCGGGCGTACTGGCCCTCAAGGTGCGCAGCCAGAGCGGCCAGCTGGTGCGGGTCTCCGAGCTGGTGAGTCGCCGTGATGAGGTGGCCCCCAGCTATATCATGCACAAGAACATGCAGCCCATGGTGATGGTGGTGGCCGACATGGGTGGCCATACCGACAGCCCGCTCTACGGCATGTTTGCAGCCGGTGCCGATATCGACCTGCCCCAATATTACGTGCAGCAGCCGGATAAACTGGGAGAGGTGGCGCTGTTGTGGGACGGGGAGTGGAAGATCACCTACGAGACCTTCCGCGATATGGGCATCGCCTACGGGGTGGGGATGATCCTCATCTATCTGCTGGTGGTGGCCCAGTTTCGCTCCTATCTGGTGCCACTCATCATCATGGCTCCCATTCCGCTCACCATCATAGGGGTGATGCCGGGCCACGCCCTGCTGGGAGCCCAGTTTACCGCTACCTCGATGATCGGGATGATCGCCCTGGCCGGGATCATCGTACGCAACAGCATCCTGCTGGTGGACTTTATCGAGCAGCAGCGCAGCGCCGGAGTGGCGTTCGAGCAGGCGGTGATCGAAGCGGCGCAGGTGCGGGCCAAACCCATCATGCTGACGGCGCTGGCGGCGATGACCGGGGCTCTGTTTATCCTTGATGATCCCATCTTCAACGGACTGGCCATCAGCCTGATTTTCGGGATCCTGGTCTCCACTTTGCTCACCCTGGTGGTGATACCCTTGCTCTATTATGCCCTGCTCTCCCGACGCTCATGACGGGAGTCACTAGCGAAAGGATGCGCGATGAAGAGAGGTTGGTTGTGGTGGGGAAGTGGCGCCGTGGTAGCGGTGGCTGCTGTGGCATGGTGGTGGCGACCGCAGCCGACGCCGATCAGGCTGGCAGAGGTCGGGCGGGGGGATGTGCTGGTCACTGTGGTCAACACTCGGGCTGGCACCATCAAGTCGTGTCAGCGGGCCGGGCTCAGTCTGCCCGGTGGCGGCGTGGTGGAGCAGATCGCCGTCAAGGCCGGGGAGCGGGTGGCGCAGGGAGATCTGCTGCTGACCCTCTGGAGTGACGACATTCACGCCGATCTTGCCCGTGCCCGTGCCCAGCAGGCCCTTGGCAAGACCCAGCGCGAGGAGCGTTGCAGCGAGGCGGCCTACTACGAGCGGGAGGCCAACCGGCTGGCCACCTTGCTGGCCAAAAATCTCACCTCCCGCACCCTCGCTGAGCAGGCCCAGAATCTGGCCGATACCCGCCGCTATGTCTGTCAGGCATCCCGTCAGCAGGAGCGGGTCGACGAGGCGCAGGTCGCCCAGGTGGAGGCTCGCTTGAGCGAGCGTCGCCTGCTGGCGCCGTTTGCCGGCGTGGTGGCGGAGGTCAACAGCAAGCTGGGCGAATACATGACCCCCTCACCGCCCGGAGTGGCCATGCCTCCGGTGATCGATCTTATCGATGATAAGTGTCTGTATGTCTCAGCCCCCATCGATGAGGTGGATGCCGCCCGCCTCAAGGTGGGCCAGTCTGCCCGGGTACTGCTCGATGCCATGCCCGGGCGCGATTTTGCCGCTACCGTCACCCGTATCGCCCCCTATGTGAAGGAGCTGGAGAAGCAGGCCCGCACCGTCGAGGTGGAGGCATCGCTCACTGCCCTGCCCACCGATGTGCCCCTGCTTATCGGCTACAGCGCCGATCTTGAGGTCGAGGTGACCCGCGCCACCGATGTGCTGCGGGTTGCGGCCAGCAGCCGGGCCGACGATGGCAGCGTGCTGCGGCTGGAAGGGGATACGCTGGTGCGGGTGGTGCCCCGCTGGGGCGTGGAGAACTGGAACTGGATTGAGGTGGCCGAGGGGCTCGCTGCCGGTGATCGGCTGGCAGCCCAGCCCGGACAGATTGTCGGGGAGGGCCCTTTCAGCGCCGCCACGGAGCAGACGGATGAGTGATCTCATTCGCCTTGATGCCGTCAGCCGTCGTTTCACTCTGGGGGGGAGCGAGGTGGCTGCCCTCGACCGCGTTTCCCTGCGGGTTGCCGAGGGGGAGTATCTGGCGGTGATGGGCCCCTCGGGATCCGGCAAATCGACCCTGCTCAATGTGCTGGGGCTGCTGGATCGGCCCGATGAGGGGCGTTACTGGCTGGGAGGGGAGGATACCGCCACCCTGTCAGAACCCGCATTGGCCCAGCTGCGCGGCCATCGCATCGGTTTCGTGTTCCAGTCGTTTCACCTCATCTCCCGCCTCACCGCCCGTGAAAACGTCGAGCTGCCGCTGATGCTGTGCGGGATCGCCCCCGCCGAGCGCCATCGCCGAAGCCAGCAGTTGCTGGGAGAGCTGGGGCTGGAGAACCGGGCCGGACACCGCCCTGCCGAGCTTTCCGGCGGTCAGCGTCAGCGGGTAGCCATCGCCCGGGCCATGGCAATGGCGCCGCGGCTGATCCTGGCCGACGAGCCCACCGGCAATCTCGACTCCCGCTCCGGGGAGGAGGTGATTACCCTGCTGGAGGGGCTCAACCGGGAGCAGGGGATCACGCTGGTGGTAGTGACCCACGATCCGCGCCTTGGTGAGCGGGCGGGCAGGCGGATCCTGATGAACGATGGCCGCATCAACATTGATAGCGGCGGTGGCTGAATGCGGCGGCCCGATGTGATCCGCTTTGCCGCCGTGGCGTTATTGCGTCAGCGTTCACGGGCGCTGGTCTTGATCCTGGCGGTGAGTCTGAGCGTCACCTCGGTGCTGCTGCTCACCGCGCTGGGGGAGGGGGCGAGGCGCTATGTGGCCGACCAGTTCAGCTCCCTTGGCAAGGATCTGCTGGTGATGTTCCCCGGCCGCAAGGAGACCACCGGCGGGCTGCCGCCGGTCACCGGCAACAGTCTGCGGCAGATCACTCTCGATGATATGCACTACCTTGGCCAGCACCAGCCAAACGTGCGGCTGGTGCCGCTGGTGATGGGCTTTGCCGAGGCCAAACAAGGGGCACGGCTGCGCCAGACCATGCTGCTTGGCAGCAGCAACGGGCTGCGCGATACCCACGGGCTGGAGCTGCTCTCCGGCCGCTGGTTGCCGGGGGATGCCGCAGAGGATCGACCGGCCGTCCTGCTCGGGGCCAAGGTGGCCCGTGAGCTGTTCGGTCAGGTCGATCCGGTCGGTCAGTGGCTGCGTTTTGACAATCGCCGCTTTCGGGTGGTGGGGGTATTCACCAGCCAGAGCAGCAATCTGGGGATGGACATGGCCGAGGCCGCGCTGATCCCGGTCGGTAGCGCCATGCGGCTGTTCAACACCGAGGGGCTGTTTCGGCTGCTGATCCAGCCGCTGGCGGGGCAAGCGGTGCCGCCGCTGGTCAAGCGACTGGAGCAGCTGATGCAATCGCGCCACGGGGTGCTCGATGTGACCGTGGTGCGCCGCGACGCCATGCTGGCTACCTTCTCCACCATTCTCTCGACCCTCACCCTGGCAGTTGCCGGCATCGGCGCCATCAGCCTGCTGGTCTCCGGCATCATGATGATGAATCTTGCGCTGATCAGCACTCGCCAGCGCACCGGCGAGATCGGCCTGCTCAAGGCGCTGGGGGCTGACAGTCGCCAGATCCGCCAGCTGTTTTTGTGGGAGGCGCTGCTGCTGAGCGGCAGTGGCGCGCTGTTTGGCACTGTGTTGGGCTATGCCCTGGTTGCCCTCGCCGGAGTGATTTGGCCCGGATTTCCGGCGGCTGTCCCTCTGCTCGCGACCCTCTGCACCATACCGGCGGCCCTGCTGACCGGGCTGTTTTTTAGCTGGCTGCCCGCCTCCCGTGCAGCACGGCAAGATCCGGTCAGCAGCCTGCGCAGCGGGCAGTGGAGCGGTGGCTGATGCGCGCCGCTGATCTGCTGTTCTGGCTCTGGCACGCCTTGCTGGCGGGGCGCAGCCGCAGTCTGCTGTCGGCGCTCGGCATCGCCATCGGGATCGCCTCGGTGACCCTGCTCACCGGCATCGGCGAGGGGCTCAGGCTCTATCTGCTCGACAGCTTCTCCCAATTTGGCACCCGGCTGATCGCCGTGACCCCGGGCAAGACCGAAACCGCCGGCGGCCCGCCTGGCATCCTCTCCAGCAGTCGCCCCCTGCTGCTGGAGGATGCCGATGCCCTCGCCAGATTGGCAGGGGTAGAGGCGGCGCTCCCTGTGGTGCAGGGGCAAGGGGAGGTGCGCAGCCGCGGGCTCACCCGCAGCACCGCCATTCTGGGCACCGGCCCGGCGGCGCTCTCCGGCTGGCGACTCACCCTGGTGCAGGGGCGTTTTCTGCCCGCGGACGACAGTGCCATGCCCCGCGCCTATGCGGTGCTGGGTGCCAAGGTGGCGGCGGAGCTGTTTCCCGGGGGCGATGCGCCGGGCAGTCTGCTGCGCGCCGGTGATCGCCGTTTTCGGGTGGCTGGGGTGCTGGCCCCCAAAGGGCAATTTCTCGGCTTTGATCTGGACGACATGATCTATCTGCCCGCCGCCCACGCTCAGGCGCTGTTCAACAAGGAGGGGCTGCAGGAGATCGACGTCATCTATCGCGCCGGACAGACGGAGGCCGAGATCACTGCCCAGATTAGGCGGGTGCTGATCGCCCGCCACGGCGCCGAGGATTTCACCCTCACCTCCCAGCAGGATATGCTGACCAGCCTCGACAAGATCCTCTCTATCATCAAGCTGGCGGTTGGCGGGCTCGGCATTATCTCGCTGCTGATCGGGGCGGTCGGCATCTTCAGCATCATGAGCATCGCCCAGCAGGAGCGGATCCCCGAGGTGGGTTTGCTGATGGCGCTGGGTTGCCCACGGCGGCGCATTCTATTGTTGTTCCTGCTCGAAGCCGTGGTGTTGGCGCTGCTGGGCGGGGCCATGGGGTTGGCACTGCTCGGGGGGCTCAAGCTGCTGCTCACCCTGCTGGCGGCCGGCTTGCCGCTCACCCTCCATCCTCTCTATCTGCTGCTGGCGCTCGGTTGCAGCGCCCTGGTTGGCCTGCTGGCCGGGGTCGCTCCTGCGCTGCGGGCAGTGCGTCTCGACCCAGTAGTTGCCCTGCGCGGTGACTAGGTCGCCCCTTTCGCAAGAGGTGCGTTACGCTCGGGTCTGAACAGGGGGACTAGGCGACCACCTCCGCAACCGGCACGCTGCGCTCAGATCTGAACAGAGGGAAGTAGCGGCGATCCGCCTGACTCATGTGTCCGACCACCAGCTCCTGAATGATGAAGTTGAGCAGCTCGTCGTTGCCCAGCGTCCCCGCTTTGGCGGCGAGGAGCAACTGGCTTGCCTTGTTGAGCAGGCGCAGGTGATCCTGACGGTGACTGGCGAGTTCCCGATAGTCGATCTCCACCAGCATCTGCTCTTCAAAAGCGAAGTGATGGCGGGCCATCTCTAACAGTCTCTCAAGACTATCCAAAAACGGAGCAGGGTTGTCGTGCTGAGCTTTCATCCGCTCCAGCAGCCGATTGGTCAGCACGAACAGCTGACGATGCTCGGCATCGATACGCGGGTGACCGCATTCGTGGCCGGGTTGCCACAGCAGGGCACCCTGTTCCGGATCAAGGCCCGGGGTAAAGAGGCAGACCCGGCCGCGGCCGCGATGCTTCGCCTGATACATAGCCTGATCGGCGTGGTGCATCAGGGTTTTGGCATCCTCCCCGTGCTCGGGATAGAGCGCCAGCCCGATACTGCTGGAGATAAGCAGCTTCTGCTCCTCCAGTTGGAATGGATGGCGCAACTGCTGGTGTAGCTTGTCGGCCACCGCCAGCACTTCGTCGCCAGTCTCCGGCAGCAAGATAACGAACTCGTCGCCCCCCAGCCGTGCCACCAGGTCCTGTTTGCGCACGCAGTGGCTCATCCGCTCGGCCACCAGATTGAGCAAGATATCCCCGGTTTCATGGCCGAAGGTATCGTTTATCGGCTTGAAGTGATCGAGATCGATAAACATCACAGCCAATGGACGAGGCGTCTCCTGCTCCAGTAGCTCCTTGAGTCGTTGTTGCAGCAAGCGGCGATTGGGTAGGCCAGTGAGGGAGTCATAGAAGGCGAGGCGGCGCATCATCTCCTCCCGCGCCGCCCGCTCGGTGATATCCCGGGTGACCCCGAGGATCGCCTCCGGTTGGGTCTTGTGGTTACCATGAAGGGTAGTAATGGTCTCGGTCGCTACCAGATGGCCGTCCTTGTGGCGCAACTGGGTGCGAATGACCCGGCGGGTCTGGTCATGCTCTCCCCGTAACCATGCCTCCAGGGTGGCAGAGATCTCTTCGCGCAGCAGTTGTCTTGAAGCATCCGGCAGCAGCTGTTTGAGGGGCAGGGCAAACAGTTCGGGGGCCTCGTAGCCGCTCAGGGAGGCGATGGCCGGACTGATATAGCGAAAGCGCAAGCTGGCGGCATCCATGGTCCAGATCACATCGGCGCTGTTCTCCGCTACGAAGCGGTAGTGTTGCTCACTCTGGGCTAGCTCGCGGGTTAGCCGTTGGCGATCCAGCGCCTCCTGACGCAGGCGCAGGTAGAGGTGCAAGAAGATGCCGAGCAGGGTCATCAGGGTAAAGGTGATAAGCATGGCCACCGCCACGCTCTTGTCGAGCAGTTGCCGTTGCTGGCGCAGCCGCTCCTGCGTGGGGTCGTAGATAAAGCGGTCGAGGTTTGGCAATACCGTGAGCATGCCTGCCTCCAGATAGGTTTTGGCGATCTGCTGCCAGCGCTCCTGTTGCATATACCCGGGTTCGATAAGGTCCGGTTGCATCAATTCTCTGGTTTCGCGGGCCTCGAACTCAAGCTGTTCACGACTTGCAGCGTTGGGATACAGCGCCATGATCAGGTTGATCATCTCTTCGGGGTGTTCCATTGCATAGCGCCACCCCTTGAGGCTGGCCTGCTGGAAGGCGTATACCCGATCCTGTCGGGTGATCAGCTCCCGCTCGGAGGTAAACAGGTTGTCGCCGTAGAAGTCAAAGTCGATGGTGCGCGGACTGAAGACCCGATAGGGGATCCCTTTTTGTTGCAGATAGAAGGGCTCGGTAGTGCTGTAGGCACTGATGGCATCCACCTTGCCCGCCAGCAGTGCTTGTATCCCCTCTTTGTAGGGGAGGGTGACCCAGTCGCGGCTGCGGGTCTGGTGGGAAAGGTAGGTCAGCAGCTCGTTGGAGCCTGGCTCCAGCATCAGTCGCTTGTTGGCCAGATCGGCCGGGTTGCGAATATCTGGCCGATCCCGCGTGAGCAGAACCAGAGGCGAGTGCTGCAGCAGTGCGGCGAGCACCACTACCGGACGACCGGCAGCCCGATCCAGCAGCAGATCACTGCCGCTGATGCCAAAATGGGCCTTTCCCGAGATCACCTCGCTGACCACATCGGTGCGGGAATCCGCTTCGCGCAGGGTCACTTGCAGACCGGCCTCCCGATAAAACCCCTTGGCGATGGCCGCATAGTAACCAGCAAACTGGAACTGGTGTTGCCATGGCAACTGGACGATGACTTGCTCCCGGGCTCGCACGGGGATTGAAGTCAGAGTGGCGATAACCATACCGACCAGCATTGGCAGAAACCAGCTGAGGTGCTGGCGAGGGGCTTCGTTCTCCGTCATACAATGTTTCTCTCGGGAGCTGTGTCCAGGGTCTGTTGATGTCTCTGCACTAGCCACACAGCCCGCAGGGCCGGGGCTGTGGTGTCGCGCATTGCCGTGATTGGCGCGATTATCGGGTGAACTCCACTTTTGGGGAGCGATCAACCTTACCTCTCGTTCCTCGCTGCGCGTTAGAACGGACCATGGTCGCGGTCGTGGTGAAACAGCAGCAGATTCTAAGCTGGACTCAAGCACTTCTTTGTAACCTGCAAGGGGAGAACAAGTCTCTGCAACGAGGCATCGGTGGGTTGGGTAGTCATTTTGTTGTCATTCATCACACTGGATATATACATGCTGTTTCTCGCAAGCCAGGTGATTAATAAGAGATCCATATGGCTTATCTCTGTGGTCGCATTCTAGCCATTTTCTCCCGTTTTTATTGTTTCGATTGCGGCTTAACCGCGATTCCTCGGTGGTTGCACGTCAGGCTGTGTCGTTATATCAATAGATACTTTTATGGGGCGGTCAGGTGTAACGCAAATGTGTCACACCTGCTGCGCATCGGTTAATGCGTAACGGGCCAGTGATGGGACCCCGTCAGTGTTATCATGCTGCTCCCTGTTCCGGATAAGGTCTTTTTATGTCCCGCTTGCGTCTGCTTGTCTCCGACTCTCACGATCCCCTGTTCAATCTGGCCGTAGAGGAGTGCATTTTCCGCCAGATGGACCCCGGCCAGCGGGTGCTGTTCCTCTGGCGCAACGCCAATACCGTGGTGATCGGCCGGGCCCAGAATCCGTGGAAGGAGTGCAACACCCGCCGAATGGCGGAGGACGGGGTGACCCTGGCTCGCCGCAGCAGTGGGGGGGGCGCCGTGTTTCACGACCTTGGCAACAGCTGTTTTACCTTCATGGCGGGCAAGCCGGAGTATGACAAGAGCGTCTCCACCGCCATCGTGCTGGACGGGCTCAAGCGATTGGGGATCGAGGCGTTTGCCTCCGGTCGCAACGATCTGCTGGTGGTCACCCCGGACGGGGAGCGCAAGGTATCGGGGTCGGCCTATCGGGAGACTCTGGATCGCGGGTTCCACCACGGCACCCTGCTGCTGGATGCCGATCTCGGCCGCCTTGCCAACTACCTCAACCCCGACCCCAAGAAGCTGGCGGCCAAGGGGATCACCTCGGTGCGCAGCCGGGTGGCCAATCTGTGCGAACTGCAGCCGGGGATCGACCATCAACAGGTGAGCGAGGCGCTGCAGGAGGCCTTTTTCCATCATTACGGCGCGCGAGTTGAGCCCGAGCATATCTCCCCGGAGCAGATGCCGGATCTGCCGGGCTTTGCCGAGACCTTCGCTCGCCAGCGCAGTTGGGAGTGGAACTATGGCCACGCGCCCGCCTTCACCCATCTGCTGGAGGAGCGGTTCAGCTGGGGCGGGGTGGAGCTGCACTTTGATGTGGAGAAAGGGGTCATCACCCGGGCGCAGCTCTTTAGCGATACTCTGGAGCCGGCCCCGTTTGATCGGCTGGCGGCCGAACTGGCGGGTTGCGGCTATCGAGCGGAGGCTGTTTCCGCGCGCCTGCAGCCCTGGCTGGCGGCCTTTCCGCAGCAGCAGAGTGAGCTGACGGAGTTTGCCGAGTGGCTGTTGGCCTCCCTGCGTTGAGGGCTGCGCTGATGGCGGTCCGGTAGTGAGGGCGCTGTCAGCCAGGATGGGAGCAAGATCACGAAATATAAAGAGGCGCCTCAAAGGCGCCTTTTTGCCAGCCCTTGTGATGGCTGATACATGACAAAAAGTAGGGTAGGCCATTAGATATTGTCACTGTTGGCCCCGCTGACACAGGGGTATAACGGCCGCACATTTGCTGTACTAATGGTATAAAAATGAGTGACTTAGTTTATCTTAAAGACGACAGCGTCAATGCCGTCCACCCCGATTTCTCCGCCCGTTTCGCCACCGTCAAAGCCAACTTTTTCTCGCGTAATCCCGATCTCTGGCCCGTTTTTCGCGAACCCGGATTTGCCACCCTCAACGAATTTCGGGCCCGTGGCCTGGCGCCGGATGCCCGCCTGAACGCCTGGCCTGATGGCCGTGCCCGCCTGGCCGATCTCTGCGAGACCATGCCGGTGCCCGCCACCATGCGCACCCCGGGCGAGCCGATGGCCGAGTTGCTGTTTGCCGCTGCTCTATCGAAGGATTGGGAGAACCCCTCCAGCGTCGAGAACGTCATCACCATGTCGGCGGATCCCGCCATTTACGGTGCCCAGTTGGGCATTCTGGCCAACCCCAATCTGGTCTACTCCGAATATGCCGGGGTCGCCGAGGAGCTGGAGAAGAAGGTGGTGCGCCAGATTGCCCTGCTGGCGGGTTATGACCCCGAGCGTGCCACCGGCATCTTCACCCAGGGGGGGACCTTCTGTAACCTCTACGGCTACCTGCTCGGCATTCGCAAAACCTTGCCCGAAGCCAAGCACAAGGGGCTCGGCCACTATCAGGATTACCGCATCATCAACTCCCAGGGCGGTCACTACTCCAACATCACCAACCTCTCCCTGCTCGGGGTCGACATCGAGAACAAGACCATCCGCATTCAGGTGGGGGAGAACAATGACATCGATCTCGACCACCTCGAACGCACCCTGACCGCCTGTTTTGCCCTTAAACACGTGGTGCCTACCATCATGCTCACCATGGGCACCACCGACACCTTCGGGGTGGATCAGGTGAAACCCGTGTTCGAGCTGCGCAATCGCCTCTGCGAGCAGTTCGAGGTGGCTGTCAAGCCCCATATCCACGTCGATGCTGCCATCGGCTGGTCGATGATCTTCTTCCTGGGTTACGACTTTGCCGCCAACCCGCTTGGCATCAATGCCGCGACCCTGGCCGGGATCGAACGCAACGTGGCGCGCTTTGCCGAGCTCAAATATGCCGACTCCTTCACTGTCGACTTCCAGAAGTGGGGCTATGTGCCCTACACCTCCAGTCTGGTGATGATCAAGGAGCAGGATGACCTCAAGGCGATGGAGAACGACCCGGAGAACTTCTCCTACTTCGAGCGGGACATTCAGGGGCAGACCCACCTGCAATCCACCATCGAGTGCTCCCGCGGCGCGAGCGGCCTGTTTGGTGCCTATGCGGCGCTCAACTACATGGGAGTGGAGGGGTATCGCATCGTGCTGGCCCACTGCCTGCAAAATGCCAACTACTTCCGCTATCGCCTGAGTCAGCTTGGCAACGTCAAGCTGGTGGCGCAGGAGAATCAGGGGCCGAGCGTCGGCTTCAAGATCTACAACCCCGAGTGGGTGAGCGATCCGGAGGCCGAGTTCGCCTTCGAGCTGGCCCGCTCCGGCGATCCTGCCTACAAGGCGCGGCTGCAGCGCAACACCGACTACCACCGCAGCCTGTTCAAGGGGCGCGGCAAGGTGGGGCTCTACACCAACTGGGTGGAGGCGGTGGCCCATTCCGACTATGACGCCCGCGGCAAGTACTCCTATATCGCCGGAGAGAAGGCTGTCTTTATGAACCCCGCCTGCACCCGCGAGCAGATCGACGCCTTTATCGACCATATTCGCGGTTGAGGGCGGTTGCCCTGACTGCCGAGCGCGGCCTGTGATGGCAAGAGGCGGTCAGGGTACCTCGCCAACAGATAGACAAAGGGCAAGCCAATTGGCTTGCCCTGCTGTTTTTGCGGCTCTGTTTTTGCAGCACTGTGCGTAAGTAGTGGGGAAGGCCGGGTTCAGAGGGTCAGCAACTGCTCGTTCTCGACAATCTCGCACCCAGCGGGTTGCCGGGAGAGGGTAATCATGGCATGGGCCACCTGACTGGCCTCGATGGCACGCCAGCGGGCGAGCTTGCCCACCAGCAGCGGCCGAAACAGCGGGTAGATGGTCTGAAAGATCTGCTCGGAGAGGCGCGGTGGCTGGCGCTCCCCGAGCAGCATAGCGGGCCGCACGATGGCGAGCCGTGGCCAGGATTGGGCCAGCAGGGCCTGCTCCATCTCCCCCTTGGTACGCGGATAGAGCGCCGGGGACGATGCGCTGGCTCCCATGCTCGAGACCACGATGAGCCGTTGACAGCCGTGGCGGCGGGCCAGTTCGGCAAAGGCGACCACATAGTCGAGATCGACCCGGCGAAACGCCTCGGCAGAGCCCGCCTCCTTGCGGGTGGTGCCGAGGGCACAGAAGGCGATATCGACTGGGCGGGAGAGGGTGACGCTGGCCAGATCATCAAAATTGACCGGCAGCCAGTGGTGCGCCTCCTTGCCCGGCTTGCGACAGAGCAGGGTCAGTTCATGTTCGGCAGGCAGTTGCTGCACCAGTTCGCGACCGATCAGGCCGCTGGCTCCGGCAATCAGGATCCGGCTCATGGTGTTCTCCCGGTTTCATTCGATGATGGTTCTGATCAGCATCAGCCAATTTGCAGGCAGCTGCAATGGGAGGATATGACACGACATTCCCTGACAGGATAACGGGCGGGATACATAGTGCGGAGGCTGGATAAAACAAAACCGGCACGAGGCCGGTTTTGCGGTATATCAGAGCGGGGTATTGAAAGCTGCTGGCAGCGGGAAGTCACCCGTCACTGTGGTCAGCCTGTCATTGGCGAAGGTGACGGTGAGCTCCTTGCGCTCTTTCTCACCGCGCCCCGGCTGGAACTCATAGAGGTAGTACCAGGTGTTGGGATCAAAGCCGTCACGCAGCATGGGGGTTCCCAGTACATAGCTGACCTGCTCGCGGGTCATCCCCTGGCGCAGTTTGTCGACCTGTTTTTGTTCCACATAGTTGCCCTGGGGAATATCGATACGATAGACCAGGCTGCAACCGGAGAGGGTGAGGGCGGTCAAGGCCGCGGCAATCAGGTGTTTCATCCGCATATCGAGTTCAGATCATCCATACAGTCTTTTTTGGCTCGGCAAATCATACCGACTCCCTCCACGGAAGTAAAAAGCCATTGATCCATCAGCCAATAAAAAGGGTCGCACTGCGACCCTTTCTGGCAATCAGGCAACAATCACATTGCAGCGCGGAAGATGGCGACGATCTCTTCGTGGCTCGCCTGTTTCGGGTTGGTGAAGCCACAGGCATCTTTCAGGGCGTTGCTGGCCAGGGTATCGAAGTCATCGGCCTTGACGCCGAGCTGCTCCAGCCCGGCCGGGATCTTCACATCCAGCGCCAGCTGCTTGATGGCGGCAATGGCAGCGGCGGCGCCCTGCTCGTCGCTCATGGCGCTCACGTCCACCCCCATGTAGCGGGCGACATCCTTCAGACGAGCCGCGCTAACCTGGGCGTTGAACGCCTGAACGTGGGGCAGCAGCACGGCGTTGCAGACACCGTGGGGCAGGTCATAGAAGCCGCCCAGCTGGTGGGCCATGGCGTGCACATAGCCCAGGCTTGCGTTGTTGAAGGCCATGCCGGCCAGGAACTGGGCATAGGCCATCTGCTCGCGGGCGTGCAGATCATCGCCGTGGTGAACGGCGGTGCGCAGGTGCTTGGCAATCAGCTTGATGGCCATCACGGCGCTGGCATCGGTTACCGGAGTGGCGATGGTGGAGACATAGGCCTCGATGGCGTGGGTCAGGGCATCCATGCCGGTGGCGGCGGTGAGACCAGCCGGCTTGGCAAGCATCAGCTCGGGATCGTTGACCGACATCAGCGGGGTAACGTGCTTGTCGATGATGGCCATTTTCACGTGGCGGGCCTCGTCGGTGATGATGCAGAAGCGGGTCATCTCGGAGGCGGTACCGGCGGTGGTGTTGATGGCGATAAGCGGCAACTGCGGCTTGGCGGAGCGATCCACCCCTTCGTAATCCTTGATGCTGCCACCATTGGCGGCCACCAGCGCGATGCCCTTGGCACAGTCGTGGGGCGAGCCGCCACCCAGCGAGATGACGCAGTCGCAGCCGTTGGCCTTGATCATCGCCAGACCCGCTTCGACGTTGCTGGTGGTGGGGTTGGGTTTGGTCTCATCGAAAACTGCGCTTTCAATGCCATGTTCAGCCAACAGGGTGGTGAGCTTGGCGACCACGCCGATCTGGTTGAGAATTTTGTCGGTAACGATCAACACCTTGCGATAGCCGTAACCTTTGATATCGGCGGCGGCCTCTTGCAGACAGCCGGCACCCATCAGGTTGATTGCGGGAATATAGAATTTGAATGTAGCCATGATGGACTCCCTGTGGTTAGCCATTAAGTGGTAGTTTGGCGCCAACATAACATCGTCAGAGGGGATGGAAAGGGGTCAATGGTATCTGCTTTACAACTTTATGGACTCGATCACGTACCGGAAACATGGGGCCAGACAGGGATTGACAAGCGCTATTGCCCGTTCATGGGAAGAAAAACGTTTTTCAATTAATTCATCAGGTTAGCAAACGTTTTGCGTGGAGTTTGTGACTGTCAATGCGTGGAAGTGTGAGGCGCTTCAAGGAATTGGAAAGCGCTTTCGACCATAGTTGGCGCCTCCCCGAAGAGGGGGGTAAAGGCTTGAAAGTATCATAAAGAATCATCTTAACTTGTGCCCTGACCATGCTGGCAGGGGGCAACCAGGAGTCCAATATGTCTGATGTATTTCACTTGGGTTTGAAGAAAGCGGATCTGCAAGGCGCCACCCTGGCGATCGTCCCCGGTGACCCCGAGCGCGTGAAGCGTATCGCAGAGCTGTTGGATAACCCGGTGCACCTGGCCAGCCATCGCGAATTTACTACCTGGCGCGGCGAGATGGACGGCAAGGCCGTGATCATCTGCTCTACCGGTATCGGTGGCCCGTCCACCTCCATCGCGGTAGAAGAGCTGGCCCAGCTGGGTATCAACACCTTCCTGCGTATCGGCACCACCGGCGCCATCCAGCCGCACCTGAACGTGGGTGACGTGATCGTCACTACCGGTTCCGTGCGCCTCGACGGTGCCAGCCTGCACTTTGCACCGATGGAGTTCCCGGCGGTTGCCGACTTCGACTGCACCACCGCGCTGGTCAACACCGCCAAAGAGATGGGCTCCAAGCTGCACATCGGTGTGACTGCCTCTTCCGATACCTTCTACCCGGGTCAGGAGCGTTACGACACCGTATCCGGCCGCGTAGTGAGCCGTTTCCAGGGTTCCATGAAAGAGTGGCAAGCCATGGGCGTGCTGAACTATGAGATGGAATCTGCAACCCTGCTGACCATGTGCTCCAGCCAGGGCCTGCGTGCCGGTATGGTAGCTGGCGTTATCGTCAACCGTACCCAGCAAGAGATCCCGAACGCCGAAACCATGGCGAAGACCGAATCTGATGCCATCAAGATCGTACTGGGCGCTGCCCGCAAGCTGATCTGATAGCACCACAAAGAGTGGGGGGTGGGGGCCGTTGCGAAAGCACGGCCCCTATCTTTATCCACCGTTTACCGCTTTTCCTCTCCCGTCACGCCTTTCACTGATCCCGCCAAACTCGCGTTTATTGCCATCTACTGACGGCCTCTACCCATTGCCTCTAAAAAGGGGCGGCACAGCGGATCTGCATCGGCTCACCGCTCACCGGATGTACAAAATCCAGCTCGCTGGCATGGAGCATCAGCCGCGGTGCTTGCTCGCAGCCAGGTGGCAGCAGGCCACCATAGAGATCGCAGCCGAGGATTGGGTGGTCCAGCAGCTGGCTGTGGATGCGCAGCTGATGGGTGCGGCCGGTCTCCGGCACCAGTCGTACCCGGGTCAGTGGCACTGTCTGTCCCTGTATCTGCTGCGCCAGCCGCTCAATCACCTGATAGCGGGAGCGGACGGGTTTGCCGCTGGCGGCGCAGATCTTCATCAGCGGAAAGATCGCTGGATCCTTGGCGATAGGGGCGTTGATAACTCCTTCGTCGTCAATCAGATGGCCGCACAGCAGGGCGCTGTAGGCCTTGCTCACCGCCCGCTGGCTGAACTGCTGGCAGAGCTGGGCGTTGATGGCCTTGTTTTTGGCCACCACCATGATGCCTGAGGTACCAAAATCGAGGCGGTGCACCAGGGTACAGCCTGGGTAATCCTGCACCAGTCGATAGTGCACCGAGTCGAGGTTCTGCGGATTTTTGCCCGAGAGGCTCAGCAGGCCGCTCGGCTTGTTGATGAGCAGCAGGTGCTCATCCTCGAACAGGATTTCGATGGCGGCCTTGCAGGGCGGGGCGATAAAGGTGTCGACGATAACGGACATAGGGGGCACGGGCAGAAAACGGGGGAGCGATCATACCTGAACCGGTGCGGCCGGGCGAATGGGCGGTGCGCGACCTCGGAAAATGAACGGGATGACGCCACGCAACCTATTGATAATGAGCCGCGTTGAGCGGGACGGTGTGCATTACAAACCGCCTTGGTCACCAACAAGGCCCCGTTTTGTGACCCCTTCCCGAGTTCATCCGAAGCTTGCTTGTTAAGGTATGGCTCCCTGTTATGTTGTAAGGACCCTTTCCATGGCACTGCCCGTTATTCTCGATTGTGATCCCGGCCACGACGACGCCATTGCCCTCATTCTGGCGCTGGCCAGCCCTGAACTTGAGGTGCTGGCGGTCACCACGAGCGCGGGCAACCAGACACCGGACAAGACCCTCAACAATGCCCTGCGCATCCTTACCTTGCTGGGACGGGATGATATTCCGGTGGCGGCTGGGGCGCCGAAACCGCTGGCCCGCGAGTTGATTATTGCCGACAACGTCCATGGCGAATCGGGCCTCGATGGCCCCAAACTGCCGGATCCCGCCTTTGCGCCGCAGGGGATGACGGGGATCGAGCTGATGGCCAGATGTCTGCGCGAGAGCCCGGAGCCCGTGACTTTGGTGCCGACCGGCCCGCTCACCAACATCGCCCTGCTGCTGGCGGCCCACCCCGAGCTCAAACCCAAGATCGCCCGTATCGTGCTGATGGGGGGCGCCGCAGGGGCCGGCAACTGGACGCCGGCGGCGGAATTCAATATCTATGTGGACCCGGAAGCGGCCGATATGGTGTTCAAGTCGGGTATCCCCATCACCATGTGTGGCCTCGATGTGACCCATGAGGCGCAGGTGATGGACGAGGATATCGAACGGGTACGCGCCATCACCAATCCGGTGGCCCAGTGTGTGGCCGGTCTGCTCGATTTTTTCATGATCTACCATCGGGACCCCAAGTGGGGATTTGCTGGCGCGCCGCTGCACGACCCCTGTACCATTGCCTGGTTGCTGGCTCCCGAGCTGTTCCACGGGGTCGAGTGCCGGGTCGATATCGAGACCCGGGGGGAGCATACCGTGGGGATGACGGTGGTGGATCGTTATGGTCTGACCGGCAAGCCAGCCAATGCGCTGGTATTGTTGGGGCTGGATCGTCCGGGCTTTATCGATCTGCTGGTGACGCGGCTGCGGGCGTTTGACTGAGCGCCGGTTCATTTTTGCAAGAAGGGGCGGGGAATGTGGAAGAGAGGCTTGGCGCTGCTGGCCGGGTTGCAACTGACAGGCTGTGCGACGCCATTCGAGCGGATGTGGCAGGGGCTGGCGACCTGTGAATTTACCGATCTCTATGTGAATGAGACGGGCAGGGCCGCCAATCTACAACTGGCCAATTACACCCCCTACAAGGTGAGCGACGGCTTTGCCTGGTACAAGGTGCACGAGGAGCTGCACGGCCTGCCGGTGGTCGGTTTTATCGTGCCCGCCTCCAGCTTCGAAGTGCACGCCCTGTTTGTCGATACCCCCATCGCCAACGCCCGCCGCTTGACCCATAACGCCTACGGCAGCGAGTTTGGCGACGAGCAGAAGCATGACGAGGGTGTGGCGCCCCTGCTGCTGCGCGACCCCAACAACCCCAAGCGATCCATCATCGACTGCACCCGTGGCGAGTCTGACGGGGAGCTTGAGGATTCGGCATTGCCCGAGTAGGGCAACCTACCACACCATCGGCCTGAAAAAAGAGGGGCCAGCCTTGCCGGCTGGCCCCTCTTTAATTCAACGCTGGGTGTGATTGCAGAGCAGTTCCCGGATCAGGGATAGCTCAGCGTCTCTTTGATAAGCGGCAGCTGGGCCTTGATCCACGCCGGATTGATGGGGCCCCAGTCGCTGATGCGGTAGTGCCCCTGCAGGTGGCGCGCCCCCTCGGTCTGCTCGAAGGCGCAGCTGATATCGAGTTCGGCCAGCGCGCTTAGAGTATCCTGCGCGGTGCGGCGTGGCATGCCGGTCGCTTCCATGATGGCGGGCACCGTATCCGTGCCCTGACTGATCAGCCATGCCACGTAGAGCCGCCGGTAGAAGCTGGTGCGGGTCTTGCTCGGCTCGCTCATATCTCGTCCTCAAGACGATCGAAGTAGCGCCAGGTTGCGATGGCGGCTTTGCCCATCACCAGTGCCCAGAGACCGAACCAGAACCAGCGGAAGAAGCTCCAGGTGGAAGCATCAGGCTCGGTACTCTCAATCTTGGTGACGTTGGGGAACATGGAGAACATGTTGATGCGCCAGCCGTAGGAAGTAATGATGGCCAGACGCTTTTCAAACTCCATCGACTTGGCCTTGGCCTGCACGTCGGCGGCGTTGAACTTGAAGTAGAAGGGCCAGCCCCACTCGGTATCCTCATTTCTGAACACCCGGATCTTCTCGCCGGGGCGTTCGGTATAGATGTAGTAGACGTCGGTGGTCGGGCCGTCAGCCGGGTTCTTCTGGCTGATGGGACCATCCTTGTCGGTGCGCTTCACCTCGACCCCGGTGATGGTGGCGATGGTGTGCTCTGGCAGGTAGTAGTCGAGCCAGGCGGCAGAAATGAGGGCGATGAGCCCAAGGGCAATAAAGGCGGGTTTCTTGAATCTCAGGCTCATGGTGTTCTCACGTGAGGGGAAGTGACGTGCCTCTACCATACTCACATTTGCCCCCTCAGCCCAGCCCCTTATGGCTCCGCAAGCCAAAAAATGGCGTTTAAAACAGAGACAAAGCCATTGCACCATCAACAAGAAAGGCCCTTGCGGGCCTTTTTGTCTGATCCACGTTGTGCGCTTACAGCTGGAATTGGGCCAGCTGCTTGCGTTGCTGTTCGGCGAGCTGCGAGAGTTCGTTGCTGGCACAGGCGCTCTGGCTGATGCCGGCGGAGCTCTGGCTCACGATCTCGTGAATATTGGTGATGTTGCGGTTGATGTCGGCAGTGACGCAGGACTGCTCCTCGGCGGCAGTGGCGACCTGGGCGTTGGCGTCGTTGATCTGGCGTACTGCACCGGTAATGCCGCTCAGCAGATCCTGCACCTGAGCTGACAGGCGTTGGTTATGACCGAGGATCTCCAGGGTTTCCTGCACGCCGTTGTTGGCGGATTGGGACTGGCTCTGCAGCCGCTCGATGATGGCCTGGATCTCCTTGGTGGAGTCCTGGGTACGGGCTGCCAGCATTCTCACTTCGTCGGCGACGACGGCAAAACCGCGTCCGGTTTCGCCGGCACGGGCCGCTTCGATGGCAGCATTGAGCGCCAGCAGGTTGGTCTGCTCGGAGATCCCCTGGATCACTTCAATCACCTTGCCGATCTGCTCGGACTGGGATTTGAGCTGGGCTACGATGGCGGCGGCATCTTCCAGGCTGCCTGCCATCCGGCTGTTGGCTGCGATGCTTTCGGTAAAGAGGGCGAGCCCCTGTTCAACCCTGCCATTGGCCTCCCGCGCCAGCTCATCGGCGATAGCGGCGTTGTGGTTGACGTTGTCAGCGGTGCTGGAGAGTTCGGTCACGGCGGAGGCGACCTGTTCGATCTCGCTGTGCTGCTGCTTTGCATTGGCCTCGGACTGGGTCATCACGGCGGCCAGCTCGGTGGCGGCGGAGGCGACGCTGTTGCTGATCCCGGTCAGGTTCTCGATGGTGCTACCAAGTTGCCCCAGAGTGAGGTTGATATCTTTGGCCAGACGGGTCAGCTCGTTGTTGCCCTCCGCTTTGGCGCGCACGTTGAAGCGCCCTTGCGCCACGGCGTGCATCACCTCTTGCAGCTGACCGATGGGGCTGACGATGCGACCGGAGAGGACCCAGCCGCAGATCAGCGCCGCCAGCAGGGTACCAGCGGTGAGCAGCAGGGTACGTAGCAGGGTGGCGTCATAGTGAGCCTGCTCTTCGGCCAGCTCTTGCTGGATCAATTGGTTGATGTGGGCTGACATACTGTCGATCTGTTTGATCAGCTGCTCACCCAGTTCGCGGAAATGGAGGCGGGCCGCCTCGTAGGCGACCGGATCGCCACCTCCCTGATGCTTTTCTGCCAGTAACGGCAGCATATTATTTCGGGTGTGGCTGAGGTAGGCCTGCAGGGCTGCAGCGACCTGACGGTTATCCTGCTCGGCACCGGGGACAACCAAGCGACCGAGGATGGCATTGATCTCCTGCTCGGCGCTGTTGAGGTTCGCGGGCAGTGCGGCAAACAGCTTGGCATCGTACAGGCCATAGATGGCGCTGGTGCGCAGCCGGTAGGTGGTGTGGATCAATGTGGCAATATCGTCCTTGTGCCGGACTACGCTCTGGGTCGTCTCATCTATGTCACGGATGGCATCGTCCAGCCCCTGTTTACTGATGGCGATCATTACCATCATCAGCAGGCTGGCCAGCAGCAGCGGTATCAGGACCTGGACACGTATTGATAGATTATTCAATGACATAAATGGCTCTAATCCGAAATGGGAGGAGCTGACATATTACACATCTACGTCAGGAGCTGTCACAGTCTTTTATTGCTGAAATTTGCTGAAGAAAAGGTTTTTCCTTGTGCGAAAGGCACCATATAGGCATGATTGAGCGCTTAATCCCCTGAATATGTGGTACAACTGGCCGGGTTGTGTCAACCCTGTCCCGTTTTCGTGATTTCTCGCTCTCGTCATATGGAGGTGTGCTGTGTCCAGCTGGATCGATCCGGCCATTCTGGCTCTGTTTATTCCGACCTTTTTCTTTGTCTCGGTGACCCCCGGCATGTGCATGACCCTGTCGATGACGCTGGGGATGAGCCTGGGTGTGCGTCGCACCCTGCACATGATGTGGGGGGAGCTGATCGGCGTCGGCCTGGTCTCGGTGCTGTCGGTGATCGGGGTCGCTGCCATCATGCTCAACTATCCGGGGATCTTCGCCGCCTTTAAATACGTAGGGGGCGCCTATCTGGTGTGGCTAGGTATCCAGATGTGGCAGGCCAAGGGGAAGATGGCCATTCCGGCGGATCTCTCGGCCGGTCAGCAGACCAGCGCCATGGGGCTGGCGGTGCAGGGCTTTGTCACCGCCATTGCCAACCCAAAGGGATGGGCCTTTATGATCTCCTTGCTGCCCCCCTTTATCTCCGCCGACAAGCCGATGGCGCCGCAGATCAGCGCGCTGGTGGCGCTGATCCTGGTCATCGAATTCTCCTGCCTGCTGCTCTACGCCAGCGGCGGTCGTACCCTGCGCCACTTCCTCGCCAAGAGCGGCAACGTCACCCTGATGAACCGCATCGCCGGTACCCTGATGTTGGGAGTGGGGGTCTGGCTGGCGCTCGGTTAAGAGCCGTCAGTGACCCATGCCACCAAAGAAAAATGCCACCGGTCGGTGGCATTTTTAATGGGCGCAGGGTGGCTCAGCGCGGTTTGAAACGCTCGACCCAGGGGTTGGCGGTGAGGCCGTGCAGGACGACGCTCAATATGATGGTGCAGAGCACAGTGGCGATGATGGGCCGCTGGCCGATAAGGGCAGGCTGGTTTTGCAGCACCATCACCGCAAAGACGATGCTGGCAAGGCCCCGCGGCCCGAACCAGCCGATAAAGAGCTTGAGCTCGGGCTTGAGGCCGGTGCCGATGAGGCTCAGCCAGACCGGCACCATCCGCAGCAGGGTGAGGCTGGCAATGGCATAGAGCCAGTATTGCCAGTGCAGCAGCTCGGGCAGGATGGGCATCAGGGTGGCACCAAACACCATCCAGATCACCACGGAGAGCAGGTCGCCGTAGCCTTCGCAGCTGTCCATATAGGCGTGCTTGTGCTCGCCCAGGCGGCGTCCCATTAGCAGGCCACCAACGAAGGCGGCGATAAAGCCGCTCCCTCCGAGAGTCTGGGCCAGCGCAAAGCAGAGCAGGGCCAGCCCCGGCATGGTGAGCTGGCGCCAGAGCGGCAGTTGCCAGCCGTTGAGATAGGAGATTTTCAGCAGCCGGATAGTGAGGCTGGTCAGTACATAAGCGACCAGGAGGCCAATGCCGATCTCCTCCAGCATCAGGGTGAGGGCCAGAGTGGCGGTGCCTGCATGCTGTTCGGTGGGGGCAATAAGAGCCAGCAGCAGAAGCAGCACCGGTACGCAGATGCCGTCGTTGAGGCCACTCTCCTGATTGAGCCCTTCACGCACCGGTGCCGGTACGGCCGGGTTGCTTACCACCGCCTTGCCGAGCGCCGCATCCGTGGGGGCAAGAATGGTGGAGAGGATAGCCATCTCCAGCAGTGGCAGGTCGGGGAAGATCCAGTGACCAAATAGGGCGCCACAGAGCAGGGTAAGAGGCAGGCCGATCATCAGCAGCCGGATGGGGAGCTGCCGGTTGGCCAGCAATACTTGCCAGTTGGTGTTGGCGGCATCGTTGAACAGCACGATAACCAGCGTCAGCTCGGCCAGCAGCTTGATGCCGTCACTGTCGATAGAGAGGGAGAGCAGCTCCAGCCCGCCAGGCCCCAGCAACCAGCCGGTCAGCAGAAAGAGCAGGGGGCCGTTGACCAGTTTTGATTCGAAGCGCCCCGCGATCAGGCTGTAGATCAGCAAGAAGGCGGCGATCACCGCCAGATTCTGGTAAAGCAGATGTGTATCCATACAAGCTCCCTTGAAACCATCTTGTCAGGGCTGTTTAACTGCCATCCTGGCCCCGGGTTATGCCCGATATTCTCAGTGATTAACTCTTCGTTGCCGTAACTGTGCGCACACCTTGTCCAGAGTGGCTGTGCCCATCACGCCTGCCGAGGCAGATCAATCGGTCAGACAGTCGGGGTCGAACACATACTCCCCGTCCAGCCAGCGCACGATTTCGTCGACACAGGATTGGTCGCGAAACGGCAGGTAGCGGGCCTTGAGATGGGCCACCTGCTCAGGGGTCAGTTGGGCCAGCCCTATGTCCTGAAACAGCGGCAGGTCGGCCTCGATCATCGCCGAGATCTGCGGGCCACAGGTGGCGTTGAGGGCGGCGTGCAGCGCCTTGCCGGGGTCGTACTGCTTGCCGAGTCGGTAGCTCATTGGCAGGGTAGCGAGGGGCAGGGCGGAGAGCGCCGCCTGCTTCATCGGGTTGACCGCATGGCCAGAGACCAGCTCCGCCAGCTCGGCGGGGCGGTTCTCGAAAGCGCGCAGGTGCAGGTAGCTGCTCGCCTTGCTGCCATCGTTAACCGGGTAGTTGTCCCAAAGGAAGGGCTTGCGGCCGAGCAGGTCGGTCACCTGCTTGAGGTGGCTGGCCGGATATTCGCTGGAGCAGACCTTGGGGCCGGTCCAGAAGATCTCGAAACGGCGGTCGAGTTGCTCGCCAAGCTCCTCCAGATAGCGGGGAGGCATGGCGCCAAACACCTTCTCCAGCACCGGATCGGTCGAGTAGTAGCTGGGACAGAAGATGAGGCGGGTCGCCTTGCTGTGGGCCGCGATATCGTGGGCGATGGTGAGCTGGTGACGGGCCAGATCCGGGGTATCCCCCTTCATGTCGTCAAACAGCACCGCCAGGATATCGGGCTGGAGCATCTCGTCGATGAGGCGCACTTTCTCAAGCAGCGCCGGGCGTTTGCGATCGTAGTCGTGATGGGCCCCCATGGGGCTTAAGCCCACCCCGAAGGCGAGCCCGTTGGCGCGGCACTGGCGCGCCAGCTCGGCGAGATCCGCCAGCTGCTGCTCGGGCCAGGGGAGGGCCCAGTGCTTGCGCAGATAGCCATCCTCTTTCGGTGCATAGATATAGAAGCCGTAACCGTGGCGTGGCAGCCACTGTGCGTAGCGGGCGCGGGCCTGCCAGCTCCATCCCTTGCCAAAAAAACCTTCAATGACCCCCAGATTGGCAGCTGGGGGGAGGGGGCCGGACAGCAAACTTTGATATGGCATAACGCTCTCCCTTCTTGCTGGGGACTTGATACGGGACGGTCGGTCAGACCGGGTCCTCTTCCTGAAAGCGCACCCCGATTTTGCTCGGCACGCTCTCGTCCATTTCGGCCACGGTCCAGATCAGGCCCTGCCATTCGATGTTGTCACCGACCACCAGATTATCGCCCAACTGGCTGGCAATAAAATCACCCAGTGTCTGATCCGCCACCTCGCTCACATCCAGCCCGTAGAGAGGGGCGAGATCCACCAGCCGTGCCGCTGCTTCCAGCAGGAAGTCACCGAAGAAGCGGGGGCCGAGATCTTGCTCCGGCGCCTGACTGAACAGCTGGCCGAGGGCGGGGAGGTCACGTTCGTGACCGATCACGCAGAGAATGTCATCGGCCTGCAGACAGGTACTGCCCGAGGGGTGGAGCAGCTCGCGGCCACGAAACAGGGCACAGATCCGGGTGCCGGCAGGCATCTGCAGATCCCGCAGCGGCGAGCCGATACACCACTTATCTTCCCCCAGCTGGTAGACGAAGGTCTCCCACTGGCTGTCGAGATCGATCTCGAGCCCTGAGCGATTGATGGGTGACGGTGGTGCCGGAACTTCGACCCGTGCCAGTTTTGATGCCAGCGGCAGCGAGCTACCCTGCAAAATCAGCGAGACCAGCACCACGAAGAAGGCGACGTTGAAGTAGAGCTGGGCATTGGGCAGTCCTGCCATCATGGGGAACACCGCCAGAATGATCGGCACGGCGCCGCGCAAGCCAACCCAGGAGATAAACCAGCGCTCGCGCGGGGCGAAGTTCTTGAACGGCAATAGCCCAATCCAGACCGACACCGGGCGGGCAAACAGGATCATCCAGGCTGCCAGCGCCAGTGCGGGCAGGGCGATGGGTAGCAGCTTGTGGGGCGATGCGAGCAGCCCCAGCACCAGAAACATGCCGATTTGGCTCAGCCAGGTGAGTCCATCCAGTACCGACAGGGTTGTGCTACGGCTGCGCAGGGAGAGGTTGCCGAGCAACAGACCTGTGAGGTAGATGGCAAGAATGCCGCTGCCGCCTACGGCAGTAGTGAGGGCAAAAATGAGCAGGCCGCCGCTGACGGTGAGCAGCGGATAGAGCCCCGGGGCCAGGCGGGCGGTGTTGATGAGGCGCCACAGCAGCCAGCCGCCGCCAAGGCCGATCCCGGCACCAAGGCCAAACTGCTTGACCAGTTGTAGCAGCAGGAAGCCCGCATCCAGCCCCTGCTGGGCGGTTGCAAGTACCTCAATCAGGGTGACGGTGAGAAACACCGCCATGGGGTCGTTGCTGCCTGACTCTATCTCCAGGGTGGCGCTCACCCGCTCGTTGAGACTGCGCCCGCCGAGCAGGGAGAAGACCGCCGCCGCATCGGTGGAGCCGACGATGGCTCCGATCAGCATCCCCTGCATCAGGTTGAGGTCAAACAGCCAGGCGGCGGCCAGACCCGTCAGGCCGGTGGTGATGGCCACCCCGACCGTGGCCAGCGACAAGGCTGGCCAGAGTGCCACCCGAAACGAGGAGACCCGGGTGCGCATGCCGCCGTCAAGCAGAATGATGGCTAGCGCCAGGTTGCCTACCAGATAGGCGACGGAGTAGTCGGCGAAGTGGATGCCACCTGGACCATCTTCACCCGCCAGCATGCCGACGGCGAGGAAAATGACCAGAATGGGAATGCCGAGGCGGGAAGAGAGTGCGCTCAACAGTACGCTGGCTCCCACCAACAGGGCAGCGACAAGAAAGAAACTGTTGATGGTAGCGGCATCCAAGGGCGAACTCCTTCTTGGTAATGTGCAAAGTAGGCACATTATATGCAGTTAGGTCCCCTTTGTGTGGCTTATTTGTGCATCAATTTGCACTTTTTTACATTTTTTGCCTCATGGCCACGCCATATTCTGACTGTGACGGGGTTAACGAAAGCAGTGTAAAAGGTGCATCGATATCGGGATGCGCAGGGAGGAGCGGGCGGGGAAAAGCGAAATGACACGGCAGAGGAAGAGGGGAGCACAAGGGCGCTCCCCACGGGATGGAGCGGGACTCAGTCGTCCTCGTCATCCTTTACTTCGCGGATCTTGTCCTTGTAGTTGGGCAACTGTTTCTCCAGCCGTTTCATGTCTTTGATGGCATTGAGAAACAGCCCGAGCAGGAACAGCAGCGGCAACCCTATCCACAGCCAGAGATTCATGGGATTTTCCTTTCGTCAGGACTGGTGGTGACATAACGGTCCAAAATTTCATCAAGGTTGGCCAATATGGTCGCCTTGCCTTCAATATCCGCCTGTTGCAGGCAAAGTGCCAGCGTCGTCGGGTCGAGCCGTTGCGCACGGGACTCGGGCCCGAAGCTGATATGCCAGGGCTCGTAAGCGACCCCGCTCCCCGCCCCGACCGGTTTGGCATAAGGGAGGAAGAAGCCAAAGTCGCTCATATGGTCGTTTAGCCACTCGCTGAGATCTGCAAACCAGCCCCCGGCCTCATACTCCCAGGGTTCCAGCGCCAGCTTGGTGTCGGCGGGCAGGCAGTCCGGGTCGTAGATGTCGAGATCGGTACCCCAGTGGTGGCGACTGGTGCCCGGTAGGGCGCTCCAGCGCAGAATGGCGTGCAGCCGCGCCTCGTCACTCAGTTGCAGGGCATCGATGGGCTGGCTGTTGGCATCGAGCAGTGGCCGTTCGCCGCGCCACTTGCCGTTCCAGATGGCGAGCTGGCGATCAAAGCTGCGCCAGCTGGAGGCCGGTTGCAGATTGAAGCCAGCGTGGGCGGCGGCTACCTGCATGTCGTTGAAGACCGCCGCGGTGGCGGCGGTCAGACGATGAGGGCCTTGCCCCACCAGCATAAGGTGGCTCTCGTCGAGCCCCAGCAGTTGTTCCTGGGTCATGCCAGCAATCTCTCGAGCACCCCTTGGTACATGTCCGCCAGCAGATCCAGATCATCCGCCTTCACACACTCGTTCACCTTGTGGATGGTGGCGTTGACCGGGCCGAGCTCGATCACTTCGGCGCCGGTGGGGGCGATAAAGCGCCCGTCCGAGGTGCCGCCGGTGGTGAGCAGGGCTGGCTGCTGGCCATTGACCGCCTCGATGGCGGAGACCGCCGCTGCCAACAGTTTGCCGGTGTCGGTGAGGAACGGCTGGCCGGAGAGGGTCCAACTCAGCTGATAATCGAGGCCATGTTTATCCAGCAGCGCCTCGACCCGCTCGCGGATATCCAGGTCGGTCAGTTCGGTACTGAAGCGGAAGTTAAACTGCACCTGCAATTCGCCCGGAATGACGTTGGAGGCGCCGGTGCCGGCCGAGATGTTGGCGATCTGGAAGCTGGTGGGGGGGAAGTAGGCGTTACCCTCATCCCACACGGTCGCGGCAAGCTCGGCCAGCGCTGGCGCCGCCTTGTGGATCGGGTTGTCAGCCAGATGGGGATAGGCCACATGCCCCTGCACCCCGCGTACAAGCAGATCGCCGGTGATGGAGCCGCGGCGGCCGTTCTTCACCACATCCCCTACCACGGCGGTAGAGGAGGGCTCGCCGACGATGCACCAGCGGATCTTCTCGTTGCGGGCCTCCAGGGTGTCGATCACCCGGGTGGTGCCATTGATAAAGGGCCCCTCCTCATCGGAGGTGATGAGAAAAGCGATGGACCCGGTGTGATCCGGATGCTCGGCCACGAAGCGTTCGACCGCCACCACCATGGAAGCCAGCGAGCCCTTCATGTCGGCGGCGCCGCGCCCGTAGAGCACACCATCCTTTATGGTCGGCTCGAACGGCGGGGTGTGCCATTTGTCCAGCGGCCCGGCGGGCACCACGTCGGTGTGACCGGCGAAGCAGAACAGCGGCCCCTCGCTGCCACGGCGGGCCCAGAGATTGGTGGTGTCCTCAAACACCATGGGCTCGATAACAAAGCCGAGTTTGGCGAGGCGCTCCGCCATCAGGGTCTGACACCCTTCATCGAGGGGGGTAACGGAGGGGCGGCGGATCAGATCCTTGGCCAGTGCGATGACATCCGACATCAGTTGTCCTTAGTTGTCCTTAACGGGAGAAGAGGGATTGGTAGTGATCGGCCTTGAAACCCAGAGTCAGTTCGCCGTCACGGTCGAGCAGCGGGCGCTTGATCATGGCCGGATGTTCCAGCAGCAGGGCACGCGCTTTGGCGGTATCGAGTCCATGTTTGGCCTCGTCCGGCAGGGCGCGGAAGGTGGTGCCGCGGCTGTTGAGCAGGGCTTCCCAGCCGAGTTGTGCTAGCCAGCTGTCCAGATCGTCCGGGTTCAGGCCGTCGGCGCGGTGGTCGTGAAAGCGGTAGTCGATACCGGCCTCATCCAGCCACTTGCGGGCTTTTTTGATGGTGTCGCAGTTCTTGATGCCATAGAGGGTGATGGCCATGGGGAGTCCTTCTCTTGTGGGCGCTGGCCGTGGCCGTGCCCGAAAATCCGAATCAACAGAGTGCAAGGGCCCGATTCTGGCATTGTGGCAATCCCATGGCAACGCCGATGGTCCGGCTCGCGGGTTTTACCGGAACTGGTCACACCTGAACGGCGATTTTGAGATCAAGATCAGAAGCAGTGCGGCGGGTATGCCCGATGGGGCGGGTATTGCGGGAGAAGAGCCGCTATCGCAGGAGAAAAAGAGAAAGGGCAAACGCCAGATAGCCAAAACGCGCCAGCGGGCGCGTCTTGGTTGGCATCATCAAGCACCTCAATCAGTGCAGGGGGGCCCACTCATGGTCAAAGACCCGGGCCCGTTCCCAGGGTGCATCAGGCAGGCTGGAAGAGAGGCCAGTGTATTTGCCCACGTCGTCCACGACGATGGCGGAGAGGATCGGCAGGTTGTTTTCGGTGCAGTACATGCGAATGCGCTGCAGCAGGGTGCGCAGTTCATCCTGGCACTGTTCCAGCCCGGCCTGCTTGGCCAGTTTGGAATAACGAATGGTAGTGCGTTCCTTTGCAGACTCGACGAGGATGTCCCACAGCTTGTAGTCGCAGGTCGAGACACCTGCGGTGGCTTGGCTTGTCATAACTCTCTCCGGCGCGAAATGGTCGCTATATGTCGAAGCGCATCTTCGCCACTTCGGCGCTGTCGTATGTTGATCCAACGCAAAAAAGAGGGGAGTCGCGTCAGACAATTCTCTTTCCGAGAATGGTAAAGGTTTTTCTGTGGGTGAAAAAACGAAAATTTGGCACTTGACTAACATATTGTGCTGTCAAAGCCCAATGTCGTCACCTTTATTGATGGGGATCAAAGGCAAACAGTAGTCAGATCACTAGATTTCGCTCCTCGATAAATTTATCAGGAGTGAATATTGGAACTTTTATTCGTCTTGCTCGTTCTGGTCGCCGTGGTCTACGGCATCATCAAGGATTACAACCCGCAGGCGGTGCTGGCGCTGGCGGGCATGGCCATTTTTGCAGTGGCCTACTGGTTGGGGCTGCACCCCATTCTCCCCGCTGACAAGAGCACCGGCTTCGCCCTGTTCGACCTGTTCGAAGTGTTCAAGGGGATCTTCTCCTACCGCGCGGCGGGCCTCGGCCTCACCATCATGGCGGTGGCGGGTTTTGCCACTTACATGTCCCATATCGGGGCCTCTCAGGCGCTGGTGCGGGTGGCGGTCAAGCCGGTGGCGGGCATCCAGTCCAGCTACCTGATGCTCGCCATCTGTTATCTGGTGGCGGTCTTTGTCTCCCTGTTCGTCACCTCCGCCACCGGCCTTGGCCTGTTGTTGATGGTCACCATGTATCCGGTGATGCGCAACCTCGGCATCAGCCCGGCCTCCGCCTGTGGTGTCATCGCCACCTCCCAGGCGTTTGAAATTGGCCCGACCCAGACCAACGCCATCTTCTCCGCCGGTCAATCCGGCATGGATCCGACCAGCTATTTCGTCGACTACCAGATCTGGCTGGTGGCCCCCATGCTGCTGGTGACCATGGTGCTGCACTTCTTCTGGCAGCGTCACTGCGATCGCAAGGATGGCTGGGATCCTGCGCTCCATCGCGGCGATCACGCCGAGCTGGACGAGCAGGGCACCGAGAGCGTGCAGGCGCCCACCTGGTATGCCCTGCTGCCGATAATCCCCTTCGTGCTGATGATGACCTTCTCCAAGCTGCTGGTGAGCGACATCAAGATGAGCGTGGAGGTGGCCATGCTGCTGTCGGTCTTTATCGGCATGCTGTGCGAGCTGCTGCGTAGCCGCTCGGTGCGAACCGCATTCGCGGGGCTGTCGAGCTTCCTCGATGGCATGGGCAAGGTGTTTGGCCCTGTGGTGGCGCTCATCGTCTGTGCCGAGCTGTTTGCCGAATCTCTCAAGGCCATCGGCGCCATCGATACCCTGCTGCACTCTGCCAGCAATGCCGGTATCGGCAGCGGCCTGATGACCCTGGTGATGGTGGGCCTCATCATGGTGGCGGCGGTCATCATGGGCTCCGGCAACGCGGCGTTCCTGAGCTTCTCGACCCTGGCACCGGCGGTGGCGGCCAAGTTTGGTGTGCCTGCGGTGACCATGTTGCTGCCGATGCAGCTCGCTTCCAGTATCGGCCGCACCATCTCTCCCATCGCGGCGGTGCTGATCGCTTGTGCGGGGATTGCCAAGGTGTCGCCCTTTACCGTGGTCAAACGCACCAGCGTGCCCATGGCGGGGGCGCTGGTGACGGCGCTGACCCTCAACTATCTGCTGTTCATGTAGTGATGTGGGTTATGTAGTGGTGTTTGGAATTTACCGGTCGGGCGGGTGGCATGGCTGCCCGCCTTTTTCTCACTGTGTCGCATTGTTGCAATAGACGATCGGCCATCAATGCTGATTGTTGCATGGAGAAGATAATGACAGTTGTAAAGAGCCCGTTTTCCCTCGATAACTATCTGGCCGATTTGGCCCCGCTCATCAACCTCGATTGCGGTACTCGCACCCCGGCCGGGGTAGCGAAAGTGGCCGACATCATGACCGAGAAATATGAGGCCATCGGCTGGCAGGTGACTCGCCACCAGTTCGCTGCCGAGTGCGGCCCCTGCCTCGAGATCACCAATGCGCCGGGTGCAGATCACTACGACGTGATGCTGTGCGGCCACATGGATACCGTCTTCCCCGAGGGGACGGCGGCCAAGCGCCCGCTGAAAATCGAAGGCAATCAAGCCTTTGGCCCCGGCGTTTCGGACATGAAGAGCGGCTTGCTCTCTATCTGGTATGCCCTCAAAGAGATGGACCCGGCATTGCTTGCCAAGCTCAAGGTGCTGGTCTGCTACAACTGCGACGAAGAGATTGGCTCCCCCTGGTCCAAGGATTGGCTGGTGAAAAAAGCCAAACAGAGCGGCTGCGTGCTGGTGGCCGAGGCAGCCCGTCCCAACGGGGATCTCATCAGCGCCCGCAAGGGCAATGCCAAGTACCGCATCACCTTCCACGGCAAGGCGTCCCACGCCGGTTCGGCCCTGACCGAAGGGGTCTCTGCCATTACAGAACTCGCTCATTGGGTGCTGGCCATCAACGAGCAGGTCAACATGACCACGGGCACCACCATGAACGTTGGCGTGGTACAGGGCGGCACCGGTGTCAACGTGGTGCCGGACTTTGCCGAGGCGATCGTCGATCTGCGCTTCTGGAGCAACGAAGAGGCCGCTGTGGTACACGATCGGCTCACCTTTATGGCCAACAACCCCTTCCTCGCGGGTTGTCGGGTCGAGGTGGATCGCCAGACCTTCAAGCCGGCGATGCGCCCGAGTGGCGACACCGAGGCGCTGATGGCACTGGTGGAGGCGGCAGCCAAGGAGGAGGGGATCCCCTTCAACTGGCTGGAGGCCGGTGGCGGCTCGGATGCCAACTTCACCGCCGCCGCGGGGGTGCCGTCCCTCGATGGCTTCGGCCCCATGGGGGGCGGTTTCCACTCGGAGGCGGAGTTCCTGCTGCTGGAGAGCATCGAGCCGCGCATCCGCCTGCTGCAGCGGGTGCTGGGCAAGCTGGCGAAATAAGCCGGTTTATCCCTTGTTCGGGTCGTTATTGGCCCGCTCAAAACTGGTCCGCTCAAATCCAAACGGGAGGCTGTTGCCTCCTGTTTTTTTATCTCGATTTTTCGCGCGCTGAGTGAGCGGGCCAGATGGCTTGCGGCCGTTACCCCTGCGGCTCGGCCAGATAGGCCAGATGATCCTGCCGCGTCACCTGCCAGCCATCGAGGCGCAGCGGGGCGGCAAAGCCCGGGCCGTCGGTCACCATGGTGTGGTACTCCCCTTGCTCGCCGCAGGCATCGAAGCCCTCGTGCTCGGCCAGTTGCTGCAGATCGCTGAGGGTGGTGGCATCAAGGGGGCGTCCAGTCCACTCGGGGGAAAGCACCCGGGTATCGACGCAGGAGAGGTGGGCGACGATGCCACGCGCCAGCATATCCGCCAGCAAGGCTTGACGAGATTGCTGCCAGAGCGGGGTATGGACGGTGAGGCCCATCGGCTGGCAGCGTTCGCGGATCCAGTTAGGCGCACCGCCCACGCTGTCGATATCGCCGGTGACCACGCCATCGAGTTGCCACTCCTCCTTGAGCCGTGCCAGTGCCCGCTCATAACCGAGATCGAACGGCGCTTCTATGGTGACCAGCAGATGGGGCAGCCCGAGGGCTTCCGCCTGACGGCGCACCAGCGGCAAGGGGTGAGCGAGAAATCGGGGCTCAGGCGGCGCAAAGGTGGCCAGTGCCACCAGCTGATGGCCCGCTTGGCGAGCATGACAGAGGGCCAGCATGGCATCTTTGCCACCGCTCCAGAGCAGGATGACGCGAGACATGGATGAGATTCCGGTGGTGAACGAGGGGGCATGCTACCCAGCGGCGGGGGCAGAGGTAAAGGTATTGTGTCCGGAAATGGCGGCGGGGAAGTGGTTGAGGTAACTGAGCGGGGAAAAAAGCAGGCCCCCGAAGCGGGGGCCTGTATTGCAATAGCGTGGTAAACGCCGCTGCGATTAGAGCAGGATGCTGGTGAGGATAAAGCCCAGCGAGCAGGAGGTCACCACCCCGATCAGCCCCGGAATGATGAAGCTGTGGTTGATGATGAACTTGCCGATGCGGGTGGTGCCGGAGCGGTCGAAACCGATACAGGCCAGATCGCTCGGGTAGGTCGGCAGCACGAAGTAGCCGTAGCTCGCTGGCAGGAAGGCGATCAGCAGCTTCGGCTCGACACCCAGCGCCAGACCCATGGGGGCGATGGCGGTGAGGGCGGCGGCCTGGCTGTTTACCAGCTTGGAGATGAGGAACAGCACCAGGGCGTAGGTCCAGGGCTGGGCCTGTACCACATGGGCCAGGGTCTCTTTGAGCAGCGGCATGTGGGCCTGGAAGAAGGTCTCACTCATCCAGGCAACCCCGAATACGGAGAAGATGGCGACCATGCCCGCCTTGAAGACGGCGCCGTTGGCGATCTCGCCCGGCTTGACCTTGCAGCGCATCAGGATGATGGCACCGGCGATCAGCATCATCATCTGGATCACCAGGTTCATGGAGAGCGGGCCAGTCTTGTCCTTGATGGTGAAGACGGGGCGCAGCGCCTCATTGGCACCCAGCAGCACCACGGCTGCGATGGCGGCGAAGAAAATCCAGGTAGACCAGTAGGCCTCTTTCGGGAATTTGGTGTTGAGCAGGGTCTCGCCACCACCGTAGATGAAGGCGCGCTGCTCCGGATCCTGGATCTTGGCCTGGAACTCCTCGTCCTTGTCCAGATCCTTGCCGCGGCGCAGGCTCCACAGGGCCGCCACGATGACACCGGTCAGGGAGGAGGGGATGGCGACCATCAGGATGTCGAGCAGACCATAGGCCTGACCGATACCGTGGCCGGCCGCCAGAATGGAGACCATGGAGACCACGGCAACCGATACCGGCGAGGCGCAGATGGCCATCTGGGAGGCAACGGAGGCGACAGCCATCGGGCGCTCGGGACGGATGTTCTTCTGCAGCGCGATGTCGGCGATGATGGGGAACATGGTGTAGACCACGTGGCCGGTACCGCACAGGAAGGTGAGGGTCCAGGTGGTGAGCGGTGCCAGGATAGTGATGTATTGCGGGTGACGGCGCAGCAGACGCTCGGCTACCTGCATCATCAGGTTGAGACCGCCGGCGGTCTGCAGGGTGGCGGCACAACCGATCACCGCCAGAATGGTCAGCATTACCTGCACCGGCGGTTCGCCCGGCACCAGACCGAAAACGAAGGTCAGCAGGAAGAGACCGATACCACTGATGAGACCAAGCCCCATGCCACCAAAGCGGGTACCGAGCAGCAAGCAGCCGAGTACCACCAAAAATTCCATCAAGATCATTCCATTACCTCGTGTGATTCAACCCATGTTGCCGCGGGTAGCCTGAACCATGAATTGTCATTGTCTGTTTTATTTAGCCCAAAAGGGTTAGTTGCTATTCTGCTCCCCTGAAAAAGTGAAAAAATTGAGTTACTTCAATAACTCGATGAATTTTTGATTAAACCACTTAAAAACCACGTACTAACAAAAACATTATTTTTGTCACCAAGTGGTATCACTCGGGGCCAGCCCATCAGAGTGCAACCAGAGGCGTTGTGATGGGGAATGCGTTGGTAAGGAAGTTGTGGAAAAAGGCCCGGGTCAGGGGAGAAGAGGCTTAAAAACACGGGTTAAAGATATCTTTTTTGACAAATGGGGTGTTCTGCGACTCTGCTCATCGGGGGGCGGGTGCTGATAGCAGATAGCGACGCTGATACTGTTCGCTCAGCTCCTTGATATCGAGTCTGGCTAGCGCATTGTTCACTCGCTGTTGCAGTTGCTGTTGATCGGGACGGAACATGATGTGCAGGCTCTTGTACCCGAGGATCTTCGGGTTGAACTGCAGCTGTTCGGGGTGGAGTTTGTCATCGTGATAGGTGAGCCAGTAGAAAACATCCCGGTCGATCACGGCCAGATCGAGCCGGTCGCGCTGCAATTTTCGCAGGTTGAGGTGATCGTCGTCCACGGCAAAGGTGTTGAGGCGCTTGCTGGCCATCAGGGCATCAAATTCACGGGTATTGATATAACCTGCGACGACCCCAATCCGGTAGGAAGCGAGATCTTCGAGTCGCTGCCAGTGGATAGGGGGGCCGGCTTGCTGCGCCATGCCCAGCACACTACTGCCCACGCTGGTGGATATATGCCACCGTTTATCCAGATCATCGGCGAAGTATTTGGGGAAGTAGCCGCTGTAGTGCTGGGCGGGATCGGATGCCAGCAACATGGCTCGATGCCAGGGGTAGAAGTCAAACTGAACCTCCAGCCCCGCTTCGGCAAATGCACGCTTGACGATATGACCGGTAAGGCCACCATCAGGGAGATGCTGGCTGGTATAGGGGGGCCACTCCAGGGTGGTCAGGTGCACGGGTTCTGCCCGCAATTGCAGGGGGAGCCAGAGCAGCAAGAGTGTCAGAAGCCGACGATATCCCATGAACGACCCATTCCTTGTGTCGATTGGTTCTGAGTATTACCCATAACGGGGGTAATAAAAAAGCCGACCCTGAGGACGGCTTTTGCAATGTAGTGGCAATATGCCGCTGATCAGAACTCGGCGGTACGCGGAGTTCGCGGGAACGGGATCACGTCGCGGACGTTGCCCATACCGGTCACGTAAACCACCAGACGCTCGAAGCCCAGACCGAAGCCGGAGTGCGGCACGGTACCGTAGCGGCGCAGATCGCGATACCACCAGTAATCTTCCTGCTTCAGGCCCATCTCGGCCAGGCGGGCATCCAGTACCTCCAGACGCTCTTCACGCTGGGAGCCACCGATGATCTCGCCAATACCAGGTGCCAGTACGTCCATCGCGGCAACGGTCTTGCCGTCGTCGTTGAGGCGCATGTAGAAGGCCTTGATATCTTTCGGATAGTTCTTCACCACCACCGGAGACTTGAAGTGCTCCTCGGCCAGATAGCGTTCGTGCTCGGAGGAGAGATCGATGCCCCAGGAGACCGGGAACTCGAACTTCTTGCCGCAGTTTTTCAGCACTTCGATGGCATCTGTGTAATCAATCTGGGCGAAGTCGGAGGCGACGAAACGCTCCAGACGGCCGATGGCATCCTTGTCTACGTGCTGGGCAAAGAACTCCAGATCGTCGCGACGCTCGGTCAGGACGGCGTTGAAGACATACTTCAGCATGGCTTCGGCCAGGGCGGCGTTATCTTCCAGATTGTTGAAGGCCACTTCCGGCTCCACCATCCAGAACTCGGCCAGGTGACGGCTGGTGTTGGAGTTTTCAGCGCGGAAGGTCGGCCCGAAGGTATAGACCTTGGAGAGGGCGCAGGCATAGGTTTCGGCGTTCAGCTGGCCGGATACGGTCAGGAAGGCCTCTTTGCCGAAGAAATCTTCGTTGTAGTCCACCTTGCCGGCGTCGGTACGCGGCAGGTTTTCCAGATCCAGGGTAGAGACACGGAACATCTCGCCGGCCCCTTCGGTATCAGAGGCGGTGATGAGCGGGGTCGCAACCCAGACAAAGCCCTCTTCGTGGAAGAAGCGGTGGATAGCTTGCGCCAGGCAGTGGCGAACCCGGGTCACGGCACCCACGATGTTGGTGCGCGGACGCAGGTGGGCCTGTTCACGCAGGTACTCGATGCTGTGGCGCTTGGCGGCCATCGGGTAGGTATCGGGATCTTCGACCCAGCCGACGACCTTCACATCGGTGGCCTGCAGTTCGAAAGCCTGGCCGCTGCCCTGGGATTCGGCGATGATGCCAGTCACTTCCACGGAGCAGGCGGTGGTCAGACGCAGCACTTCATTCTCGTAATTGGCCAGGGTATTGGGGACGACGGCCTGTACCGGATGGAAACAGGAGCCATCGGAAATGGCCAAAAATGAGATCCCCGCCTTGGAATCACGGCGAGTCCGGATCCACCCTCGTACAGTCAGGGTGGTGCCAACCGCATATTTACCGGTCAGCACATCAACTACGGATGCGTGCGTCATCGAAATATTGTCTCCAGCTTGTTCTTGCAGCGCTATTTGCAACACTAGGGAGTCTGGCCCGGGCACAGATGGCCCACCATGGCAGACTAAGCCGTCAATCTTACCCGCGCGGGTTTGATAAACAAGCAAAAATGTCGGACTCTGGTGGGGTTTTCAGCATGGTTCACCCAAGCAGGGTTCCCTCGGGACAGGAGATGCGAGTGAAAGAGCGGCGACAAGGGCCGGATTGGCTGACACGACTGTTGCGAACAATGGTGCTGATCTGCTGGTGCGGTTTTATCGTGCTGCTTGCGCTCTATCACTATGCCAGGCCGGAGATTGCATATGGTTTTCTGGTTTACGGCGGCATCAAGGTACGCGATTACTGGGATCCCGCACTCACTCCCTGGTTGGTGCATGGCCTGTGGGGTTGCAGCTTGCTGACCCTGGCTGTACTGCTGCTGGAGCGGCGGCGCAGTCGGCGCAGGGATGATGCCTATCACGTCAATCTGGCGATCCTGCTGCTGATCCTTATTGCTTGTCTGCTGTTCTATTACACCGGTTAGCCGATGCCGGGCGGTGTGGTCCGCTATTCGCCAGGGCGAGCTCCCGGCTTGCCGCCGAGCGGTCGCTTGCCGAGCTGGCGCTCCACACTGTCGAGCATCTGGTTGTAGGCCACCGCCACCCGGCCAATCTCGTCGCCGTCATCCCCCTCCAGCCGGTGGCCGAAGTCGTGCAGGTCGGTGGCCTCTTCCATGGAGCGGGTGAGCTGGTTGAGGGGGCGTACGATCCAGGTGCGGATGACCCAGAGGGTCAGCAGCAGTCCCATCCCGAAGATGCCGGTGAGGATCAGCGCCGAGGTGAGAATGTTCTGCTCGACCCGGGTAAACAGCGAATCGAGGGAGTAGTCAAAGCGCACCGCACCAAGCACGGTATTCTCCGGCACCAGATGACAGCTGGTGCAGTCGGTGCCGCGAAAATCCTTCTTGGCCAGCAGCGGTCGGGTGACCACCAGACGGCTGTGCATGCCGTTGTGCACCACCTCCAGGCTCCCTTTGCCCGCCAGTGCCAGCTCATCAAACTCATCTTTTACCTGTTCTGTCTCCCGTCCCGGCCCGAACTGTTTGCTCACCGCGTCGCCACGAACGATGCGTGCATCCTCCACATGGGCGTGGTCGAGAAACTTGCCGCGCAGAGTATCGCGGGCATCCATCTTGCCGGTCAGCATCAGCATGTTGAGGCCGTCGAAATAGGCTTCGGTCTGCTCGCGGCTCTGCTCCTTGATGAGCGTCAGGATGAGATCGCGCTCGCGCACCGCCTGATAGGCGGCGGAGAAGACCAGTACCATGGAGAAGATGAAGAGCAGGAAAAAGTTGATTTTGGCAGCAATGGAGAGGCGCATGAGCAGTCTTTCTTGATGGTAAAACCGCAGCAGTTTACCCCTCTTGGGGCCTCAGGTCTGGTGTTTTGCTCACATTACGGCAAGTGAAAGCGCGCTGAAGTGGATAAAGTCGCCCTCTTTATATATCAAATGCCGGTAGTCAAACGGGCGGCAGCGATGGCCGCCCGCTGCATGCATTAAAACTCGCCTTCGGTGATGGCCTGACGGATGGCGCCGGTCAATACCCGCAGCTCTTCAGGGGTGATGACAAACGGGGGCATCAGGTAGACCAGCTTGCCAAAGGGGCGGATCCAGGCGCCCAGTTCGACAAACTTGCGCTGGATGCGCGCCACATCCACCCGCTCTTTCATCTCCACCACCCCGATGGCGCCGAGCACCCGCACATCCGCGACCGCCGGGTGCAGGGTCAGCTCCACCAGCTCGGTACGCAGCTGATGCTCGATGGCGCGCACCCGCTCCTGCCACGGTGAGGCCAGCAGCAGATCGATAGAGGCGTTGGCCACCGCGCAGGCGAGGGGATTGCCCATAAAGGTGGGGCCGTGCATAAAGACGCCCGCCTTGCCGTCACAGATGGTGCGGGCGACATGCTCGGTGGTCAGGGTCGTCGAGAGGGTGAGGTAGCCGCCGGTGAGCGCCTTGCCCAGACACATGATGTCGGGGCTGATCCCCGCCCAGTCGCAGGCAAACAGCTGACCGGTACGGCCAAAGCCGGTGGCGATCTCGTCGGCGATGAGCAGCACGCCGAACTCGTCGCACAGGGCGCGCACCCACTGCAGGTAGCGGGGGTGATAGAAGCGCATGCCGCCAGCGCCCTGCACTATGGGCTCAAGCACGATGGCGGCGATCTCTTCGTGATGATCCGCCATGAGTGTGGCCAGCTCCACCACGCACTGCTCGTCCCACTCGGCGTGGAAGCGACAGCTGGGTGCTTCGACAAAATAGTGTTCCGGCAGGAATCCCTTGTAGAGCTCATGCATGCCGCCATCGGGATCGCAGACGCTCATGGCGCCAAAGGTGTCGCCGTGATAGCCGCTGCGCAGGGCGACAAATTTGGCTCTGGGCGTCCCCTTGGCGTGCCAGTACTGCTGCGCCATCTTGAGCGCCACTTCCACTGCCACCGAGCCGGAATCGGCCAGAAATACCCGATCAAGCCCCTTCGGAGTGATCTCCACCAGCTTGCGGCAGAGCTCGACCGCCGGGGCGTGGGTGAGGCCGCCAAACATCACGTGGGACATCTTGCCGAGCTGGGCGGTGGCGGCAGCATCCAGCTCCGGCACCTGATACCCGTGCACGCAAGCCCACCAGGAGCTCATGCCATCCACCAGTTTGCGGCCATCGCTGAGGGTGATGGTCACCCCTTTGGCGCTGGCCACTTCATAGCAGGGCAGGGGGTGAGTGAGGGAGGTATAGGGGTGCCAGATGTGATGCAGGTCGAATTCTTGGTTGGTCATTTGTTGTTCTGTTGTCAATTGGTTTGATCTGGTCGGTGTTGACAGTCTACGCGTGCTCTCTACACTAGCCAACAATTTCAGCCACTTGGCACTGCGCATCACCCTGAGCGCACAGGCCAGGCGGCGGGTTTTGTGGCCGTCCATCCCGAGATGGCGGGCGCAGGATCCCACTAATAACAACCGGAAGCCATGTATGAATGCTCTCACCGCGGGCGGTCACGCCCTTCGTCATGACTGGACCCTCGCCGAGGTTCAGGCCCTGTTTGCCCTGCCGTTCAACGATCTGCTGTTTCAGGCCCAGACCGTCCACCGCGCCCACTTTGACCCGAATGAAGTGCAGGTGAGTACTTTGCTCTCCATCAAGACCGGCGCCTGCCCGGAAGATTGCAAATACTGCCCCCAGAGCGCCCGTTACCACACCGGGCTCGAGGCCGAGCGGCTGATGGAGGTGGAGAAGGTGCTGGAGCGGGCCCGTGAAGCCAAGGCCAACGGCTCGTCACGCTTTTGCATGGGGGCCGCCTGGCGCAACCCCAAAGAGAAGGACATGCCCTACATCATCCGGATGATTGAGGAGGTGCGCGGGCTGGGGATGGAGACCTGCATGACGCTAGGGATGCTCACCGCCGATCAGGCGGCACGTCTTGGCGCTGCGGGGCTCGATTACTACAACCACAACCTCGATACATCGCCGGAGTTTTACGGCGAGATCATCTCCACCCGCACCTATCAGGACAGGCTCGATACCCTGGAGCATGTGCGCAGCGCCGGGATGAAGGTGTGCTCCGGCGGTATCGTCGGCATGGGCGAGCAGGCCAAAGACCGTGCGGGCCTCTTGATGGCGCTCGCCAACCTGCCGCGGCACCCGGAGAGTGTGCCCATCAACATGCTGGTCAAGGTGAAGGGAACGCCGCTGGAGGATCAGGAGAACCTCGATCCGTTCGAATTTATCCGCACCATCGCCGTGGCACGGATCATGATGCCCGCCTCCCATGTGCGCCTCTCAGCCGGGCGGGAGAAGATGAATGAGCAGATGCAGGCCATGTGTTTTATGGCCGGGGCCAACTCCATTTTCTATGGCTGCAAGTTGCTGACCACCCCCAACCCGGACGAAAACAGCGATATGCAGCTGTTCAAGCGGCTCGGCATTCGCCCTGCCCAGCGGGCCCAGAAGCCGGATCAGGTTCAAGAAGAGGAACTGCTGGCCGAGGTGAGTCGCCAGAGCGAGCCTGCCGAGATGTTTTATGACGCCACCCGCCCCCGTGCAGGGGCTGCGCGGTCATGAACGGCCCTGCAGTAACGGGCCCCTTTGTGTTGGGCACGGCTCTGGCCGAGCGCGAGCAGGTGGGTCTGCTGCGCAACCGCATCGCGACCGACGGGGCGAGTGGCGGGCGGCTCAAGGTTGCGGGGCGCGACTACCTCAACTTTTCCGCCAACGACTATCTGGGACTGGCGGATCACGGCGCCATCAAGACCGCCTTCAACGCGGGGATTGAGCGTTATGGCACGGGCTCCGGCGCCTCGCCACTGGTGACTGGTTACAGTCATGCTCACCAAGAGCTTGAGGAGACTCTGGCCGAGTGGCTGGGAGTGGAGGCGGTGCTGCTGTTCAACTGCGGTTTTTCCGCCAATCAGGCGGTGCTCAAAGCGCTGCTCGGCAAGGAACATCTGCTGTGGCAGGACAAACTCAACCACGCCTCTTTGCAGGAGATGGGCAGCCAGCTCCCTTGCAAGATGAAGCGTTTTGCCCACAACGATATGGCGGCCCTTGAACGGCAGCTTGAACCAAATCGCGGGCTCATCGTCTCGGAGGGGGTGTTCAGCATGGACGGGGATCAGGGCCCTTGGCGCGATCTCGCAACCCTCGCCGCCCAAAGCGGCAACTGGCTGATGATCGACGATGCCCACGGTCTCGGCGTGCTGGGACCCGAGGGGCGTGGCACGCTGGCGGCGCAGGGGGTTAACCCTGCCAGCGTACACATCCAGATGGGCACTTTTGGCAAGGCGCTCGGGGTTGCCGGTGCCTTTGTCGGCGGCAGTCGCGAACTGGTGGAGTATCTGGTCAACTTCGCCCGCCACTATGTCTACAGCACCCATATGCCCGCCGCGCAGACTTACGCGGTCAGCAAGAGCATCGAACTGGTGCGCGCGGCTGATGAGTCCCGCGCCCATCTTGGCCAGCTGATCGCTCGCTTCCGGCAAGGGGCAAAGGATCAGGGTTGGCAGCTTGGCGCGAGCGATACCCCGATCCAGCCGCTGCTGGTGGGGGAGAGCAGTGTTGCCCTGCAACTGGCAGAACGGCTGCGGGAACGCGGCGTCTGGGTGAGCGCCATCCGTCCGCCCACGGTGCCAGTCGGTACAGCCCGGCTGCGCGTCACCCTGAGTGCGGCTCACCGCGAGCAGGATGTGGATCGCCTGCTCGATGCCTTGGGTGTCTGCCCTGCAGTTACAACGCTTGGGGAGGCTCACTATGGCTGAGCGTTTTCAAACGGTCGACAAGGCGCAGCTTGCTCGCCGTTTTGGCGCCGCCGCTTGTCATTACGATGCCCACGCCCGCTTTCAACAGGAGGTGGGGCTGGCGCTGCTCGAGCTGATGAGCACGGCTGGTGTACGTGAGGAGCGCCGGGGCTGCGGGCTCGATTTGGGCTGCGGCACCGGCTTCTTCCTGCCTCATCTTGCCACCCGCTGCGCCGGGCTGACCGGGCTGGATCTTGCCCCCGGCATGCTGGAGCAGGCGGCTCTGCGCGGTAGCGGGGCCCAGCTGGTGTGCGGCGATGCCGAGCAGCTCCCCTTTGCCGACAACGCCTTTGACTGGGTGTTTTCCAGCCTCGCGCTGCAGTGGTGCGAGCGACCGGCGCAGGCTTTCGCCGAGCTGCTGCGGGTGGTCAAACCCGGCGGCCAGATCTTCTTCTCTACCCTGCTCGATGAATCGCTCTGGCAACTGCGCGCAGCCTGGCAGCAAGTAGATGGCCGAGCCCATGTCAACCGCTTCCTTGGCCTGCCACAATTGGAGCAGGCGCTGTTATCGGCGGGCGCCATTGCCCCGGGGCTTGAGTGCAGAAACTGGGATCTTGCCTATCTTGAATTGCCGCAGTTGTTGCGCGATCTCAAGGGGATCGGGGCAAATCAGATCAATGATGAGTGTGCCCGCAGTGCACCGGCCGGGCTGAGCGGTCGCGCCAGATTGCAGCGGCTGGCTCAGGCGTATGAAGCATTTCGTCAGCCCGATGGCCAGCTGGTGGCCAGTTACCGGGTCTGTCTGGGCCGGCTCGGCAAACCTTGCTGAACCAGCCAGAGTATGAGGGGGAGGGGCGCGTTGGGCCCTCTCCTGCCAAGGAGAGAGCATTATGAAGTCATTCTTTATCACCGGCACCGACACGGACGCAGGCAAGACGCTGGTAGCGCGCACCCTGCTGCGGGAATTCAGCGCACAGGGAATCAAGTGCGCGGGTTACAAGCCGGTCTCGGCCGGATGTGCCCGCACTCCCGAGGGGCTGCGCAACCTCGATGCCGTCCTGTTGCAGGAGGCGGCGAGCCTGCCGTTGCCTTACGAGACGGTCAACCCCTATGCCTATGAGCCGCCGATTGCGCCGCACATCGCGGCCAGCGAGGCGCGCCAGCCCATCAGCCTGCAGGGGCTGAGCGAGGGGCTGCGAAAAATTGAACAGGCGGGGGCCGAGCTTGCCATCGTCGAGGGGGCGGGGGGCTGGTATCTGCCGCTGGATCGCAAGCACCTGCTGTCAGACTGGGTGAAGCAGGAGAACATGCCGGTGATTCTGGTGGTGGGGGCCAAGCTTGGCTGCCTCAACCATGCCCTGCTTACCTTTGCCGCCATCCGTAACGATCAGCTGCCGGTCGCAGGCTGGGTTATTAATCGGCTGCACAGCTCGATGAGCCACTATCAGGAAAATCTGGACACCCTCAGGGGCTTGTTGCCAGCGCCGTTTCTGGGGGAAATTCCCTTTATAAACAATCCGTTTGAAGCTAACCTGCAGGGCCGCCTCGATATCTCGCCACTGCTGTGACGGCATATTCAGCGAACATTCATCGAATCTCCCTAAAATGCCATCCATAACATGGTGATAGGGCGGTTCAATGAACCCCGGCCATGTCCGTTATTCTCACAAGGAGTCAATATGAAGCGAATAATACTATTCCTGGTGACCAACCTGGCCGTCATGCTGGTGCTGGGGGTGGTACTCAATATCCTGTTCTCGGTTCTGGGTATCAACAAGTCCAGTATTTCCGGCCTGTTGGTCTTCTGTGCCGTGTTCGGTTTTGGCGGTTCCTTTATCTCCTTGCTGATGTCCAAGTGGATGGCCAAGCGCAGCTATGGCGTCCAGGTGATCGAGCAGCCCCGCAACGAGACCGAGCACTGGCTGGTGAGCACTGTGGCCCGTCAGGCCCGTGAAGCCGGGATCCAGATGCCGGAAGTGGGGATCTACGACTCTCCCGAGATGAACGCCTTTGCTACCGGTGCCCGCCGCGATGACTCGCTGGTGGCCGTCTCCTCCGGCCTGCTCTACAGCATGAGCCGCGACGAGGCCGAAGCGGTGCTGGCTCACGAGGTGAGCCACGTGGCCAACGGCGACATGGTGACCCTGACCCTGATCCAGGGGGTGGTGAACACCTTCGTGATGTTCTTCGCCCGCATCGTGGGTGGCGTTATCAGCAACTTCTTCAGCTCCAACAACGATGAAGAGAGCAGCAGCACCGGCGGCTTTGCCTACATGATTACCGTGTTCGTGCTGGAGATGGTGTTTGGCGTGCTCGCCTCCATCATCGTCATGTGGTTCAGCCGTCAGCGTGAGTTCCGCGCCGATGCCGGTGCCGCCAAGCTGGCCGGTCGCGACAAGATGATCGCCGCCCTTGAGCGCCTCTCCCGCGGTGCCGAGCCGCAGCTGGAAGGCTCCATGATGGCCTTTGGCATCAACGGCAAGCGCTCCATGAGCGAGCTGTTCATGAGCCACCCGCCCATCGAGCAGCGCATCGCCGCCCTGCGTGGTTGATAGATGCTGGATGACAGGGGATAACCCCGAATAATAAAACGGCTGCCTTCGGGCAGCCGTTTTGCTTTTCAGCGTTCTTTAAAGCTTGAAGTGTCCCATCTCCTGACGCAACACCCGTGACAGTTGCTTGAGCTTGGCCGCCTCTTGGGACACATGGCGAGCGGCATCCCCCGATTGTTCGGAGAGGGAGGTGATGTTGCCGACGGTAGAGACCACCTCGTTGGCGGCCGTGGATTGCTCGCGCAGGGTGTGGCTGATCTCTCCCATCAGACCGGTGAGGTTGGCGGCGTGATTCTGAATGCTGGCGATGGCCTGCCCGGTCTGATTGGCCAGCGTGACCCCGCGGGAGACGTTGTTGACCGTGTTCTCCATGCTGCGGATAGAGGCATCCGCCCCGCTCTGGATCTTGCTGATCATCCCGGTGATCTGCTGGGTCGAGGCGGCCGAGCGGCTGGCTAGGTTACGTACTTCGTCGGCGACCACTGCAAAGCCGCGCCCCTGTTCACCGGCCCGCGCCGCCTCGATGGCCGCATTGAGGGCCAGCAAATTGGTCTGATCGGCAATGCCACGGATCACTCCGATGATTTCGGAAATCTGCTGGGTATGACTGTTTAGTTCAGCAATGGTGCTGGCCGCTTCGCCGACTGTAGTCGAGATATTCTCGATGCTGCCGAGGGTTTCCTTGATGACCCCCGATCCCTCTTCCAGAGTGTCGGCAGAGACCTTGCTGAGTTCGTCTGCATGGCTGGCGTTGTCAGAGAGATGGCTGATGCTCACCACCAACTCTTCGATGGCGGCGGCCATGGTCTGGGTGCTGCTCTGCTGGGAGGTAGCAAACTGGGCTGTCTGCTCGGCTATCTGGGCGATGCTGTCAGCCGACTCTGATAGCTCTTCACTTGAGCGCGATACCTGGGTGATGATCCCCTTGAGGGTGGTCTGCATGGTGGCGAGCTGGCCGATCAGGCTCTCCTTGGCACCGGCCGGCACCTTGATGGGCTGGGAGAAGTCCCCCTCGGCCAGGTGGTTGAGAGCGCTTCTGAGCTGGTCGACCGAGGTGCCGACCAGGTCGAGCAGCGCCTTGTAGGTGCGCCAGAGGAAGAACATCAACACCAGACCCAGCGCGATGAACAGGTAGCGCAGCATGGCGGACTGGCTGGCAGCATCGTCCACCGCCTGCTGGGTGCGGTTTTCCATCATGACGTAGAAGTCGTCGATGGGGGACATGATGCGTCCCTTGTTCTGGTGATAGGCCTTGTCATGCATCATGGTGATGGCTTTTTGCTGGTTGGCGGCCAGATCGCCGTCCGTCTGTTGCACCAGCTTGAAGGCGGCTACCTCGGTGTTGACCAGGGCATCCGAGTTGTTCTTGGCCTCGTTGAGCTTGGCCAGCTCCCCTTCAGTAAAACCGGTCTCTTTCATCAGGTCGATAAGACTACGCCGTATTGAGCTGTCGGGGCGGGGATTCTGACCGTTGGCCGCGACAAAATCCCAGTAGATACGGTTGTAGCCATCCGGCCTCGGTTGCTCGCCGTTGCGAATGGCCAGGATCCGCATGTATTGCTGCTCGTAGGCGGGGTCTTTGGTGATAACGTAGGTGCGGCCGAGTCGTGTCAGATCATCGGAGGATTGGCGCAGTTCATCGGCTAGCAGATAGGATTGATAGCGCTGTTGATAACTCTGCTCCACCTTTTTTTCCGACCAGCTGTAAGCAAAGAAAACCAATGACAGCAGGATCAGTGTAATGACGGAGAGCAAGAGATTGAGCTGAAAGGCGGGTTTATTCTGTTCCATGGTTTGAGCGTCCTTATTCTCACCAGTATGATCCCTTGGGCAGACGGACAGCGCCGCTACATCGCTGGGGGTTTTATTGTTATTACTGTGAGTATAGAGCGGTAGCCGATATGATTGCGGTGAGTACGCGAGAAAGGACGATCAGCTTGTCGACATGGGCGAAAAGGCCAGCTAGGGACGGGGTCTGGCCAGCCTTTTCGTAGCTCGATCACCTTATTCGATGACGAGGTCGGTCAGCGGCACTGCGCAGCAGGTGAGGATTTTTCCCTCGGCCCGCTCGGCGGCGGTGATGGCGGGGGCGTCGGGGTGATCCACCTCGCCCGAGATCAGCGTCTGTTTGCAACTGCCGCAGATGCCGGCGCGGCAGCTCCATGGCAGCTCTACACCTTGCTTGTTGGCCTGATCCAGCACAGTGCTCTGATTGTTGCCGGTAAAGGCTTGGGCGCCGATACGCAGTTGCACCGCCTGATGGGGGCGGGCCACCGAGAGAATGGCGCCGCCAAAGCTCTCCTGTTTGATGCGTGCGGCCGGAACGCCGAGGGCTGCCACTTTCGCCGCCGCATCGGCCATAAAACCGTGGGGGCCGCAGATAAAGACCTCTTTTTCGGCCAGCTCTTTGACCAGTCGCAGATGCTCATCATTGAGCCGCCCTTGCAGCCCCTGCCAGTGATTGTCCGGCTGGCTCAGGATCAGGGTGAGGGTCATCCCCTGCTGCGCCATGGCATGCAGTTCGCTGGCGGCGGGAATGTCCGCTTCGCTACGGCACAGATGCATAAAGTGAACCTCTTCCAGCTCCCCGCGTAGCGCCAGGGTGCGGGCTATCGCCAGCATGGGGGTGACGCCGGAGCCTGCGGAGAGCAACAGGAGGTTGTGCTCGGACCCTAAGTGAAACTCGCCAGCGGGGTTGGCGGCCAGCAGCCGGTCGCCCACCTGCAACTGCTGGTGCAGCCAGTGGGAGATGCGGCCACCCTCCACCTTTTTGACGCTGATGCCGTAACGCTCCGGGTGATCCGGTGTGGAGCTCAGGGTATAGCGCCGCTGGATCCGCTCGTTTTTGATATCGAGGCTGATGGGCAGATGCTGGCCCGGCAGGTAGTCGGGCAGGGGCTCGCCATCGGCGGCTTCGAACCAGAAGGTCTCCAGATCCCGCGCCAGCGGTTCGCGGGCCACGCAGACCAGCTCCCGCTTCTTCGGAGCGGCGGCGGGATAGACCACCGGACGGGTGCGCTCCAGCACTTCTATCTCGCTGCCTGCCTCAATCCAGCCCTCGTTCAGCGCCACCAGATTCTGGCCGAAGTAGACCTCGCCATCCTCGCCACGGCGGTAGCGGGTAAGGGTGGCCAGCGGCTCTTTCAGGGCGTTGAAACGCTCGGTGCCCGCTTCCACCGTGGTCATGATGCAGCGGCTGCAGGGCTTGACCACCTTGAATTCCACCTCGCCGATGCGGATACGCACCCAGCTGTCCTCCTCGAAGGGCTGGGTATTGCTTGCTACCAGATTGGTGCGGAACTGGCTCATCTGGTGCAGCGCATCGGAGCGCAGATTGAGATCTTCAAGGGAAGCCTGGCTTATCAGCAGTAGCGGATAACCGTCGGCAAAGCTGACCCGGGTGCCGGTCTTTTCACGAAAGCGATCAGAGGTTTCACCCAGCCAGAGCAGCTGCACCGTCTCCCCTGCCACCCGGCTCAGCCATCCATCGGCTTTGGGGTCGGTGTGCAGGGCGATAAAGCGGTCGCTCCAGACTCCGGTAGCTTGCGGGGCGCGGCTGAAGTCGACCTCTTGCAGGGTGAGGGGTTCAAAGCCCGGATAGCGGAGTTGCAAGCCTCCTTCGATGGGGGTGGCCACGACCTGTTGCAGCTGGGGATGGGTTCGGGCGGTGATAAAGGTGCCGTCCGGTTTGACCACCATGTAGCGGCGATCCCCTGCCAGTCCCTCTTCGGTCACCCGGGCGCGAGCCAGCGGCATACCTGCAGTCGATTTGATGGGGTAGAGGTGAATGCTGTCTAGCCTGGGCATCTTCATATCCTTGTGACGCGGCGCGATCGCCTGGAAAAAGGGGAACATAACGGTTCCACGACGATCCGGCAATCCTTTCAAGGGGGCGGTCTATAGTTGGGAAAACAGAACAAGAGGGCATCGGGATGAAAATAAGCTGGTTGCTGGCGGGGAGCCTTTTTTGTCACGGGCTCTGGGCGCAGGAGCTGACCCTGACCACGGGAGAGTATCCCCCTTACTGCTCCGAGACGCTCAAATATCAGGGACTTATCCCTCATGTGGTGAGCGAGGCGTTCAAGAGTGAAGGGGTGAGCGTCAAGTTCCAGTTTCTGCCCTGGAAGCGGGCCTTTCGCTTGTCGGAGGAGGGAGTGGTGGATGGCACAGTCCACTGGTATGAGTCGAGCGAGCGGCGCAAAACCCATCTCTACAGCGATCCCATCCTGAGCGAAACCTACGTCTGGTTCTATCTCAAGTCCGATCCGCTGGAATGGCGCAGCTATCAGGATCTGGCGGATCGCAAGTTGGCTGCGGTCAGTGGCTATACCTACAATGCAGATTTTTTTGCAGCCATCGCGCAGGTGCCGCTGCAGGTGCAGTTCGTCACCCGGCTGCGCCAGAGCTTTGATCTGCTGCTCTCCGGCCGCGCCGACCTGACCCTGGAGAACATAGATGTCGGCTACTACTCCCTGCGTCAGTTCTACCCGGCCAGCACGGTCGATCTCTTTGCAACCCATTCAAAACCAGTGATGAAAGTTGAAGGCCACCTGTTGATCAGTCGCAAGCGCGCCAACGCTGACGAACTGATCAAAACCTTCAATCGGGGGCTCGCCAAACTGAAAGCCAGCGGTCAGCTGGAGAAGATGTTACTTGAGTCACGTTCTGGTCTTTATGAACCATAAAGTGCAACATTTTTTGATCCTGATTCGCTAATCAGTACAAAAAAGCGGCCATTATCGACTCAGTTCCCAGTTTCTAACGCTTTCGCTTCTTCCCCATCCGGCCACCGTCCGCTTCGGCTACACGGTATCAAGCGCCATCGGGTGGGGCCTGTCACACAAAAAGAAGAAAGCAATGTATGAGCAAACAACTGGACATGACCCCATTGCCGGATCTCTCCCTGAAAACGGGAACAGGCCCGGTGCGTACCCGGCTACCCGTCTGGCGGCCGGCCCTGCCACCCTGCAATCACGCCTGCCCGGCCGGAGAAAATATCCAGGTCTGGCTCTCTTTGGCGCAGGCCGGTCGTTTTGAGGCGGCCTGGCAGACCCTGATCGAAGAGAACCCTTTGCCCGCCATTCATGGCCGGGTCTGCTATCACCCCTGCGAGAGCGCCTGCAACCGCGGTCAGGTGGATGAATCCGTCTCTATCCATGCCATCGAGCGCTTCCTCGGCGACGAGGCGCTGGCCCGGGGTTGGCAGCCTGCGCCACCTGCCCCTGCCAGCGGCAAGAAGGTGCTGGTGATCGGCGCCGGCCCCTCCGGCCTCTCCTGCGCCTGGCACCTCAACCGGCTCGGCCATCAGGTGGAGATCCGCGAAGCGGGGCCGCTTGCCGGCGGCATGCTGCGCTTCGGTATTCCCGCTTACCGTCTGCCTCGCGACGTGCTGGATCGGGAGGTGGCCCGCATCGTGGCGGCCGGGGTGACCCTGACCCTCAACCACAAGGTGGAGGATGTGCTGCGCGAGCGCGATGAGGGGGGCTTTGATGCCGTCTTTATGGCCATCGGCGCCCATCTGGCCAAGCGGGTCGATATTCCGGCTCGGGAAGCGGGCAAGATCCTCGATGCGGTGAGTTTCCTCGAACAGGCCAGTCTGGCCGAAGAGCAGGGCTTGCCGCCACCCAAACTGGGACGGCGGGTAGCGATTTATGGGGGGGGCAACACCGCCATGGATGCGGCCCGTACCGCCCGTCGCCTCGGTGTGGAAGAGGCGATGATCATCTACCGCCGCGATCGGGACCATATGCCTGCCCACGCCTTTGAAGCCGACGAGGCCGAGGAGGAGGGGATCAAGATCAACTGGCTGCGTAGCATCCGCCAGCTCGACAACACCAATATCGAGGTGGAGGTGATGGCGCTGGATGCCGAGGGCAAACCGGTACCCACCGGCAAGTTTGAAACCCTTGAAGCGGACTCCCTTATTCTGGCGCTCGGTCAGGAGGTCGATCTCTCGGTGCTGGAGAGCATTCCTGGCGTGCGGGTCAACAAGGAGGGGGTAGTTCAGGTGGCAGGCAACCTGATGACGGATGTGCCGGGTCTGTTTGCGGGCGGCGACATGGTGCCCTCCGAGCGCACCGTCACCATCGCCACCGGCCATGGCAAGAAGGCAGCGCGCCATATGGATGCCTGGCTGCGCGGTCGCCACTACCACAAGCCGCTCTCCTACCCGCTGGTGGGGCCGGAGCAGTTGCAGCTCTGGTTCCAGACCCACGCCCCGGCCAGCAGCCAGCCGGTCAAACCGGCGTGGGCGCGAGATGACTTTGGCGAGATCATCGGCGGGCTGGATGAGGTGGCCGCCCGCTACGAGGCGGCGCGCTGCTACTCCTGCGGCAACTGCTTCGAGTGCGACGGCTGCTATGGCAGCTGCCCCGAGCAGGCCATCGCCAAGCTGGGGCCGGGCAAAGGTTATCAGGTGGATGCCGAGCGCTGCACCGGCTGCGGTGCCTGCCATGACCAATGCCCTTGTCACGCCATCGAGCTGCGCCAACCGGAGGAGTCCCAATGAAACATGAACTGATCATGGTCGACGGCAACGAAGCCGCGGCCCGGGTGGCGTACCAGCTGAGCGAAGTGTGTGCCATCTACCCCATCACCCCGAGCTCGACCATGGCCGAACTGGCCGATGCCTGGGCGGCGGAGGGGCAGACCAACCTGTGGGGCAACATCCCCACCGTAGTGGAGATGCAGAGTGAGGGGGGGGCTGCCGGTACGGTACACGGTGCCCTGCAGGCGGGGGCGCTCGCCACCACCTTCACCGCCAGTCAGGGGCTGATGCTGATGCTGCCCAACATGTACAAGATCGCCGGTGAATTGACCTCGGCGGTGTTCCATGTGGCGGCCCGCTCGCTGGCGGCGCAGGGGCTGTCGATTTTTGGCGACCATCAGGATGTGATGGCGGCGCGCAGCACCGGTTTTGCCATGCTTGCCTCCGGCTCGGTGCAGGAGGCGCAGGACCTGGCCTTGGTTGCCCATAGCGTCACCCTGCAGTGCCGGGTGCCCTTTATCCACTTCTTCGACGGCTTTCGCACCTCCCACGAGGTGAACAAGATCACCGCCCTGCATCGGGATGAGATTCGCGCCCTTATCGACAACGACTGGGTGCGCGCCCACCGCGCGCGGGCCCTCAACCCGGATCATCCGGTGATGCGTGGCACCGCCCAGAATCCGGATACCTATTTCCAGTCCCGCGAGAGCGTCAACCCCTTCTACGAGGCGGTACCAGCGCGGGTGCAGCAGTGCATGGACAACCTCGGCGAGCTGACCGGTCGTCACTACCGGTTGGTGGAGTACCACGGTGCGCCCGATGCCACCGACGTCATCGTGCTGATGGGCTCGGGGACGGCCACCGCCCGCACTACCGTGGATTGGCTCAACCGGCAGGATCGCAAGACCGGGGTCTTGGTTGTGCGCCTCTATCGACCCTTCCCGGTACAGGCGCTGCTCGATGCGCTACCGCAGAGCGTGCGGCGCATGGCGGTGCTGGATCGCACCAAGGAGCCGGGGGCGGGCGGCGAGCCGCTGCTGCTGGATGTGCAGAGCGCGCTGATCGACGGCTTGCAGCGCGGCCTTATCAAGCGGCTACCCTGGCTCAGTGGCGGTCGCTACGGCCTCTCCTCAAAGGAGTTCACCCCCGCCATGTGCGCGGCGGTGTTCGAGGAACTCGCCTCTGATGCGCCGCGTCCGCGCTTTACCGTAGGGATAGTGGACGATGTGTCGGGCCTCAGTCTGGCCTGGCACCCCATCGGCGATCTGGAGCCCGCCAGTCGGGTACGGGCGCTCTTCTTTGGTCTTGGTGCCGATGGCACGGTGGGCGCCAACAAGAACAGCATCAAGATCATCGGCGAGCTGGAGGGCTTCCACGCCCAAGGCTACTTCGTCTACGACTCCAAGAAGTCGGGCTCGCGCACCGTCTCCCACCTGCGCTTTGGCCCCGAGCCCATCGACGCCCCCTGGCTTATCGAGCAGGCGAGCTTTATCGGCTGCCACCAGTGGGGCTTTGTCGAATCGGTCGATCTGCTGGAGCACGCCGCCGAAGGGGCGACTCTGCTGCTCAATGCCCCCTATGAGCCTGACCGAGTCTGGGCCGAGTTGCCCGAGCGGCTGCGGGCCCGTATTCGCGCCCTCAATATCCAACTCTACTGCATCGATGGGGATCGGGTGGCCGAGCAAAACGGCATGGGCAATCGCATCAACACCATTATGCAGACCTGCTTCTTCGCGCTGGCTGGTATCTTGCCGCGGGATGAGGCCATTGCGCTGATCAAGGAGAGCATCGAGAAGAGTTATGCCCGCAAGGGGCCCGAGGTGGTGGCGCGCAACTTCGCCGCGGTGGATGACACCCTGGCTCACTTGAGCAAGGTGGCGATCCCGGCCGGTGACGAGCAGATCAGCGACTATCCGCTGCCACTGGCACCGGGGGGCAGCGAGTTTGTCCAGCGGGTCACCGGCGAGATGCTGGCTGGGCGCGGTGACCTGATCCCTGTCTCCATGCTGCCGGTGGATGGCACTTACCCCACCGCCACCAGCCGCTTCGAGAAGCGGGATATCGCCCGCGAGATCCCGATCTGGCACTCCGATATCTGCATCCAGTGCGGCAACTGCGTCTTTGTCTGCCCCCACGCGGCGCTGCGGGCCAAGTTCTACCATCAGGACTGGCTGGCGACCGCCCCCGAGGCAGCGCAGTCGGTGCCCGTCACCGCCAAGGGCTTCCCCGACAGCCGCTACACCTTGCAACTCTATCCGGAGGATTGCACCGGCTGCGGTCAGTGCGTGCAGGCCTGTCCGGTGCGGGTCGGGGCAGATGAGGAACACGAGGGCGAGCGGGCCATCACCATGATGGACAAGGCGCCCCATCTGGCTGGCCAGAAACAGGCGCTGCGCTGGTTCGAGAGCCTGCCGTGGCCTGCTCGAGAGCGGGTGGACTTCTCCACCGTGCGCGGTGCTCAGTTCCTCGAACCCCTGTTCGAGTTCTCCGGCGCCTGCGCTGGTTGTGGCGAGACCCCCTATCTCAAGCTGCTGACCCAGCTGTTTGGTGATCGCATGCTGGTAGCCAACGCCACCGGTTGCTCCTCCATCTACGGCGGCAACCTGCCGACTACCCCGTGGGCCAAGAACGCGGAAGGGAAGGGGCCCGCCTGGTCCAACTCCCTGTTCGAGGACAACGCCGAGTTTGGCTTTGGTTTTCGTCTCACCGCCGATCAGCATCACGGTCAGGCGGTGGCGGCCCTTGAAGCGATGAAGGGAGAGCTGGGCGCAGAGCTGGTCGATACCCTGATTAGCGCCCCGCAACGGCTGGAGTCGGAGATCCGTGCCCAGCGTACCCGGGTGGCGCAAGTGCGGGAGCGGCTGGAGGAGGTGAAATCCGGCAAGGCCCGCGAGCTGCTCTCCTTGATCGACCAGCTGGTGCGCCGCTCGGTCTGGATTATTGGCGGCGATGGCTGGGCCTATGACATCGGCTCAGCGGGGCTAGACCATGTGCTCGCCTCCGGGCGCGATGTGAACGTGCTGGTGATGGATACCGAGGTCTACTCCAACACTGGCGGCCAGATGTCGAAATCGACCCCGCTCGGCGCCGTCGCCAAGTTCGCGGCGGGAGGCAAGACGCTGGCCAAGAAGGATGTGGCGTTGCAGGCCATCTCCTACGGCAACGTCTATGTTGCCCGCATCGCCTTTGGTGCCAATCCGCAGCAGGCGCTGCAGGCCTTGCGTGAGGCGGAGGCCTATCCGGGCCCGTCGCTGATCATCGCCTACAGCCACTGTATCGCTCATGGCATCGATATGGAGTTTGGCCTGACCCAGCAAAAACGCGCTGTGGCCTCCGGTCACTGGCCGCTGATGCGCTACAACCCGGTACTGCGCAGATCGGGGCAGAACCCCTTCAGTCTCGACAGCCTGCGCCCCTCCATCCCCCTTGCTGAATATCGGCAGGAGGAGACCCGTTATCGGGTGCTGGCCCAGAGCCATCCGGAGGAGGCAGAGCGGCTGATGCAGGTGGCGCAAAAAGTGGCTTGGCAGAAGTGGGCCACCTACGAGGAGATGGCTACCCGCGAGGCCAGCCATTTCCATCCGCCGGTGTGAGGATTGGGTTAACTCTGCATAAAACGAAGCGGGCCACTGGCCCGCTTTTTACAGGGATATGCAAGTGAGCTAATACGTGTTTCATAAATGTATAACTGGAGTGAAGTTCTTCTACCTTCATTTTTTGTATTAACGCAACATACATAATTTATTAATTCACTTCGAAATCAGGTGATGACTGCGGTTAGCATTGAAACTTATTGTAGTATCGTTATAGAATTGCATTATTTTCAATGTAAAAGGGAGTTTCATGGAGATACTGAATAATCGAGAGTGTGCAGTTTTATTTTGGCTGGCTGTGTTATCACTTTATATTTTTACATCATCAAAAGAAGATGGCTTTAGGAGCGCTTTTATAAACTTGTGCTCCACATTATTTGTAAAGAAAGTAATTGTCGTGCTTTTTTATATGCTCTGCTATGTGGGGGTAGTTGTTTATTGGCTTTCTGAGTTAGGCCTATGGAATTCTGAACAGCTTAAAAATACGATTTTCTGGTGTGCTTCTGTGGGATTCATGTCATTATTTAAGCTTGAAAGTATTAAAAAGGATAAACACTTTTTCAAACACTCAGTTACAGATAACTTGAAATTATTAGCAGTATTCCAATTTGTTGTCGGTGTATATACGTTTCCTCTTTGGATTGAAATACTGCTAGTTCCAATTTTAGCAATGGCCGGAGCTATGTTCTCAATTGCTGAGTCAGATAAAAAATACCATCAAGTTAGAGTTCTGCTAGAACATATATTCTCATTGTTTGGTTTTTTGTTGATTGTTTATACCATTTACAATTTGACAACAGACTTTGCTGGGTTTGGAAAAATAAATACAGTGTATGACTTCTTTGTTCCACCATTACTAACCCTTTGCTACTTGCCATTTATATATTCCATGCTTATCTATTCAACATATGAACAAGAATTTCTTAATCTTGAAAAGTCCATAAGTAATAAGTGGCATCTATGGTTGGCCAAAATTTATGCCATTTTATTTTTTAATGTTCAGCTTCAGTTACTGAAGCGATGGAGGCATCGAGTCAGGATGGTTAAAGTTGATTCATATGCTGACTTATGGGGTACATTTAAATATATATTTACAGTCATGTCTGCTGAAAAATCCCAAAAGGATATACCTAAAGAGTTAGGCTGGAATCCTTATAGAGCCAAAGAGTTTTTAATGGATGAGGGGGTTGAAACAGGATTCTACAATGAATTGTTTGAAAATGAATGGTTTGCTGCATCTCAAATGAATGATATTGGTGAGGGTTTTCCTCCTGATAATATTGCTTACTATATTGAAGGTACTAAGGATGTGGTCAAGGTACTTAAAATAAAGCTTAATGTGAACGATGCAAAAAGAACACGTCAAGCTCTTGATAAATTAGATGCTTTCGCGGAGCGTTTAAGTTTTTTTAGCTTAAATGAACCGCTATCAATTCGAATGAAAAATGCAATTTTACAGTGCGAGTCATACACTGAAAAATATCAAGATAAAACAGTGTCACTGCTTGTGGAAAAATGGCCAGACCATAAGTTTCATGGATATGAAGTCAAATTTATAATATCAAGTATGTAAACGGACTGAGTCATCTGATATATCACCATGTTGCTTTAGCAATGGTTTGAATCGGCTGCTTGGAAAATGAAATGCTGCCGTTATCTATCTACAGGCCAAAGCTTTCTTTTTGTGTCACGGCAGGTAAGCTGCGGGGCAAATAGCGTCAAGCAGGAGAAGGGATGATGACAGAACAACATTTCGCCGGGACGATCGGCATTCTGGGTGCGGGTTGGCTGGGGCTGCCGCTGGCGCGGGCCCTGCTGGCGGCTGGCAAGCAGGTGGCGGTGACGGTCAGCAGCGCCGAGAAGGCGGCCCGTTTGCAGGGGGAGGGGATCAACGCCTATCCGCTGACCATCTCTGCCAACATGGGCTCTGCCGAGATGTCCATCGCTGATCAAAAAGCGCTGTGGCCCATCCCCTGCGAATCGTTGGTTATCTGCGTACCGCCCAGCAAGACCGATGACTATCCGCAGGCGGTGGCAAAGGCCTGCACGTTGGCCAACGCGAATGGCACCCGGCGGGTGCTGTTTGTCAGCGCCACCTCGGTATGGGGCGCAGGGCAGCAGGAGGGGGAAGAACCCCAACCCCGCCATGCCCGTGGTGAGCGGATGCTGGCGGCGGAGCAGGCGGTGCTGGCGGCCGGTTTCGAGACGGTGATGATAGTGCGCCCCTCCGGCCTTTATGGCCCGGATCGCCATCCCGGCCGTTTCCTTGCGGGCAAGACCCTGGATGGTGGCGCCCAGTCGGTCAATCTGGTCCATCTGGACGATGTAGTGGCGGCTTGCATGCTGCTGCTGGAGCGAGGCAAGGACGGGGATGTTTTCAACCTGAGCGCACCGGTGCATCCGCGTCGCGAGCAGTTCTACCCCTTTGCGGCGCGCCAGCAGGGGCTGCCCGTGCCGGTCTTTATCGAGCCTGCCGGTGAATTTCTGCCCATCGACGGTCAGCTGATTTGCCAGCAGATGGGATTCAACTATCGCTGGCCCGATCCGGCCCACTGGTTTGCCGAGCTCGCCGCCTCGGGCAATTGAGGTTTGCCAAGGGGGTGATCGCCCCCTATCATGCCGCCATCCATGAGAGAGAGGCGGTAATGATGGTAGATACAAAACGTCACCCCGATGGGGAGTTGTTGCTGAGAACCCTGGCAATGCCAGCCGATACCAACCCCAATGGCGACATCTTTGGTGGCTGGATCATGTCCCAGATGGATATAGGTGGGGGCATTATGGCCAAGGAGCTGGCAAAAGGACGTATTTGTACCGTATCCGTCGAAGGCATGACCTTCCACAGTCCGGTCAAGGTGGGCGATGTGGTCTGCTGCTACGGCCGCTGCATGAAGATTGGCCGCAGCTCCATGAAGCTCAAGCTGGAGGTGTGGGTCAAGCCGGTACTGCGGGAAAACGATGCCCAGCGTTACTGTGTGACCGAGGGGATCTTCACCTATGTCGCCATCGACGAACAGGGCAAATCCCGCCCGGTTCCGGTGAGTGCCTGATTAAATCAGCCGGGCATTGATGATGGATATTTCCTGCTCAAGCCCGGTTTTTTGCCGTATCATGCGTTCCAGCATCTCTTCCGAGCCCACATATTGCAGGGTGTCGAACAGGCAGAGATCGCATTGAGGGTCCCGTCTTATCTGATAGACGGTGGACAGCTCCACTTGATGACAATTTCCTTGTTGATCATAAAACGTCACGTTGTACCGAAGTTCTTTCGCCATGAGACAAGGTCCTTCTGGTTGGGTGGAACAGGGACTATCAGCTTAGTCGGCGTGGATGACGTTTGTGATGGTCGCAACAAAAAGCAAAGGCGGGCGGTTGTTAGCCAATGAAAAATAGTTATCGCATTCTTGGCACCTCCCTGCTGACCCTGGGGTTGGTAGGTTGTTTTGAGGTGCCGGATCAGAACCATCTGGTCACTGCTCAAGGGATTGTGCCGGGACTCGACTGCCAGCGTCCGCCGCTGGTAGCGTTGGCGACCACGGCGCTGCCTCGTGAATTCGGGGTGACGGTGTGGAATCTCTACAAGGGCCAGCGCAAAAACTGGCGCGAAGGGATGGACAGTTATGCCAAGGGGCAGGATCTGGTGCTGCTGCAAGAGTCGGCCACCCGTCCCGATATGCTCGACTGGCTGCGCGCCGGTGATTTCCAGTGGCAACAGCTGCAAGCCTTCACCCAGGGCGGCGTGTCGTTCGGGGTAATGACGGTGGCCAAGACCCCGCAGGCGTTCGTCTGTGGCGTGCGCTCCCCCGAGCCTTTGCTGCGCATCCCCAAATCCGGGCTGGTGAGCCTCTATCCGCTGCAGGGCGATCCTGACGGCGTTATGGTCATCAATATCCATGCGGTCAATTTCGAGCTGGGGATGGCTACCTTCCGCGAGCAGCTCAACGATTTGACTGCCTTGGTGCGCCGCCATCAGGGGCCGGTGATCCTGGCCGGTGATTTCAATACCTGGAGCGACAAGCGCCAGTTCTGGCTGAATAAATTGGTGGACGAGCTGGGTCTGCAAGAGGCCGTGCCGGTGCCTGACCTGCGCCGTACCGCCTTCGGTCGCCCACTGGATCATCTCTACTACCGCAATCTGGATTTGGTCGAGGTGAGTTCACCGGCGACCGACAGTTCGGATCACAACCCCATCATTGCGCGCTTTGCCGCCCAGTCTGTGACTCCCTGACCCCAGTCTGTGACTTCCTGACAAGGGATGGTGCGAGTTCCGCTAATAAAAGATCCGGCGCCTGATGGCGCCGGATTTTTTATACGTTCTGGCGGTCAACCCGCTCGGGATGACCCGCAGGCATTACTGGTAGAGACCCAGATTCGCTTTGGCGTAGGCTTCGAAATCGGTGCAGCCACCGATGTGCTGCTCATCCAGGAAGATCTGCGGCACGGTATTGACCGGCTTGCCGGCGCTCTTGGCCAGATCTTCTTTGGTGATGCCTTCGGCATGGATATCCACGTAGCGGAATTTGAAGTCATCGCGCTGTTCGGTCAGCTGCTCGGCGATCTGTACGGCACGGACACAGTAGGGGCAACCTGGGCGACCAAAAATCACTGCAAACATATTTTCTCTCCGTTTTTTAAGCCGTTTTTGTATGGCCGTTGATATGAGGCAGGCAACAGCATAGCCCTGCCTCGTGGCGACTTGAAGCCGAAATTATCGATACCGTGATTCGAGTGGGCCTATTGGATCAGCTCTCATCGGCGATCTGGATCGGCTGCTGCTGATAGATGCTCTCCAGCACCCCCTTCTCGAACACAGTCCAGGGCCACGGCGCCTTGCTGGCACGGTAGCGCTCATGGGTGGCCGGATCTTGGGACAGGCCGCGCTGGAACATCACGAACGCCTTGCGCTGGCCGCCCGCCGTATCGATAAAGCCCACCAGATTGGAGGTGCCGGTGATGGTACCTGTCTTGGCGTGGACCTTGTTCTTCATCATGGGGGCGGTGACACTGCGACGCCACGCCAGGGTGCCATCCACCTGAGAGCTTGGCAGCAGCTTGATCAGGCCAAGCTCGGCATCGTTTTTCTGGATGTAGTCCAGCACTGACAGCATCTGGCGGGCACTGATGAGATTGTGAGCGGAGAGGCCGGAGCCGTCGGCCAGGGTCGCATTACCCAGATCGATACCATGTTTGGTCAGGATAGCGCGCACCGCCATGGTGCCGCTGCGATAGCTGCCCGGCTTGTTGTAGTAGTGACGGCCCACGGTTTTGAGGAAGGTGTCGGCGTAGAGGTTGTCCGATTTCTTCAGCATCTTGGCCAGCATCACCGGCAGGGAGACCGAGTAGTGGGTGCCGAGGGTCTCTGCCCCTTCCGGGGCCTTGTGGGTGACCCGCAGCAGGCCGTCATGCTTGATACCGGCCCGGTTCATCGCCCAGCGGATGTTGTCCCAGCCCCAGGCTTCCACGTCGTGAATAGCGAAACGCAGACCCTGCGGCTCTTTATTCGGGGTGATGCAGCCTTTGAGTTCGTAGAAGTTGCCCTTGGCCATATCCACTTCCAGTGCGCAGAACTGGCGCGCCATGTCGCCATAGCTCATCACTTCCACGTTGTCGGCACCGATGCCGATGGGGACGCCGGTGGCCACATTGCCGACCGCCGGTTTGCCAATCTGGGTGGCAGTGATGGTGCCGTAGGCGCAGTTCTTGTCGATGATGACCGAGGAGACGGGCGCGGCGAAGCAGAGGGTCTGATCCCCCCACGACCAGCCGTTGCCGCGCTCGTAGCCGTTGTAGGCGCCGGTGTTGACGTAGACATTGCCCTTGATGCTGGTGACGCCGAGTTGTTTGAACAGGGCGAGCAGATCCATGCGGGAGAGGGTGGGGTCGCCGACGAAGTTGATCCAGATATCACCGTTGATGGTGTCGCCCTGTTTGGCGCCGGGCTGGGCCTGAATGTCGGTAGCGAAGCGGAAATCGGCACCCAGCTCGAGGCGGGCCGCCAGCGCGGTGAGCACCTTCATGGTGGAAGCGGGGGCGATCATCTGATCCGCATGACGGGCAAATTCAACGCCGTTGTTGCCCTGCACTATGATGGCGTACTGGCCCCCCTGGGGCGGGGTGAGCGGGGCGGCCTGGGCCGCCAGGGAAAAGAGAGCACAAAAACCAATCAACAGCCGCTGCATAACATCCTCTAAACGTGACGAAGGGGGCTCGGCAGTGGCGCCGGCCCTGACAATTCAACCTGGTTCCACCCGCCGATGCGGGATCGACCGTGGCAAAGCCATTCATACGATTTATGCCGGTCGCCACTGGCCATCACGCCAGCGAGTTGGCGGTGCGATAGCGACCCTCATAATCAAAAATCTTCTCTTTTATCTGCCAGAAGCGCCCCGATTTGCGGGCGATGACGAAATCGGGATGACGGAACTGGCTTTGTGCCGCCAGCACGCTCGCCAGGGTGGCAAATTCGGGTTCCAGACCCGGGGCGGGCCAATGATGACGCACAAAGTGCTGTTGAAACAAGCGCCGTGCGCCCGGGGAGTGAAATCCGAAGTATTCGCTGAGGGTCAATCCATCCTCATCGTGGTAGGTCACCTCCAGCCGCTCCCCCTGTTTGCCGCGCCCTGCGGTGAGGGTCAGCCCTGCACAGCGGATCACCATGCAATCCTTGAGATTGAGCGCTTCTTTAAGCTTGTCGTCAGGGTCAACCAGCAGCTGATTGCAGCTCTGGCAGCGGCGGGCGGCGATGTCGTTCTCCGCGCCACAGCCGGGGCAGATCTTGGCGCGAAAGCGGTAGTCACACTCTTCGCGGTTGCCCTCGTCATCTTCAAACAGCCCCTGACAGCGGCGGCCGTAGTGCTCGATCACCTTGCCATCCTCGTCGGTCTTGCCCCAGAAGGTGTTGGCAAAGCCGCAGGCGGGGCAGGGCACCTGTACCGGTTCGGTACCGGCGTGGGGGCGAGGCTCCCCCACTTCGGGGGCGAACAGGTTGAAGTTGTTGCCCGCATAGTCGAGCACCAGACAATCGCTCTTGCCCGGCGAGAGACGCAGGCCCCGCCCGACGATCTGCTGGTAGAGGGAGACCGACTCGGTGGGCCTGAGCATCACGATAAGATCGACATGAGGGGCATCGAAGCCTGTGGTGAGCACCGCCACGTTGACCAGAAACTTGAGCTCGCGTGCCTTGAAGGCGTTGATGAGGGCATCGCGCTCCGGCCCCGGCGTCTCACCGGTGATAAGGGCCGCCTGCTGGCCTCTGGCGCCAAGCAGGCCGTGAATTTCCCGGGCGTGTTCGACGGTGGCGGCGAAGATCATCACCCCCTGCCGGTCGGAGGCATACTCCAGCACCTGGCTCAGGATATGGGGGGTAACCCGCTCCTGACGCTTGAGCTCGCCGTTGAGATCCGCCTCGCTGAAGAGGCCATTCTCCCGCGCCACCAGCTTGCTGAAGTCGTAGTGGACGATGGGGGCATCCACCATGCGTGGCGGCGTCAGGTAACCGTTTTTCACCATGAAGCGCAGCGGCAGCTCGAACACGCAGTCGCCAAACAGCCGTTCGCCGTGGCTCTTGACCATGCCGTGATAGTGGCGCCGGTAGATCCAGCCCAGCCCCAGCCGATAGGGGGTAGCGGTGAGGCCGAGGATCTTGAGGGCCGGATTGGCGGCCTTGAGGTGGTCGATCACCTGATGGTACTGGCTGTCGTCATCGAGCGAGACCCGGTGGCACTCGTCGATGATGAGCAGAGAGAAGGCGCTGTCGAAGGCCGCCAGATTGCGGGCGACCGATTGCACCGAGCCGAACACCACCTGGGCGCTTGCCTCCTTGCGGGCGAGACCGGCGGCAAAAATGTCGGCCTTGAGCCCCCACGCCTCGTACTTGGCGTGGTTCTGCTCCACCAGCTCCTTGACGTGGGCCAGTACCAGCACCCGTCCGCGCGCCTTGCGGGCCAGTTCGGCGATCACCAGACTCTTGCCGGCCCCGGTGGGCAGCACCACCACGGCGGGATCCGGGTGTTTGCGAAAGTGGCTGATGACGGCGTTGACGGCGTCGGTCTGATAGGGTCTTAGAACGAACATGCAGGTTTGGCGCGGGGCTTGGCAGGATGGCGCCATTATAGGGATCTTGCCGCCAAAAAACAGCGGGCCGACATGATGCCGGCCCGTTGAATACATTGCGTGCTTAGTGGAAGGGGAAGAGGTAATTCATCCAGCTTGCCATGCGCAGCAGCACTTTGCGCATTACAGAAACATGGTGGAAATACTCGGTATAGACAGCGGCTTGTCCGCTGGCACCCGCGATTACCTGATACTTTGCCCATTCGGGGTCGGTAATGGAGATCAGTACCGGCATACGACCTGGACGAATGGCGCTATTCTGGTCAAGCAGCATAGCGTTGGCCTGCACGTTACCGGCGGCAATGGCCGGGATCACGGCGGTCACCTTGCCCTTGAAGATCTTGCCGGGAATACCGTCGATCACCACTTCGGCCTCATCACCCACCGCCAGACGCTGCATGCTGTTCTGCCAGAACCAGCCAACATAGGCAGTCTCATCTTTGTGGATGAAGGTCATCACCGGACGGTACATAAACGGGGTGGCGATCATGCCTGGACGCAGGGCAAGCTGCACCACATGGCCATCGCTCGGGGCATAGACCACGGTCTGGGCCAGCTGGTATTTGGCTTCATCGAGCTGGGCCTGCAAATCTTCCAGCGTGGCGCGTTGCTGATCCATCTGGGCGGCGATCTCGTCTACGCTCGCCTGGGTCACGTCGAGGTCACGCTGCTTGCCGACGCCGCGGCGCATCAGGTCACTGGCGCGATCTCTGTCCAGTTTGGCTGAGCGTAGTCTGGCGTCAATGGACTTGAGTTGATCCTTGTTGGCATCGAGGCGAGCGCTCAGGCTCTCCACTTTCAGTCTGAAAGGCTCGTCATCGAGGCGAAACAGCACATCGCCCTTCTTCACCGGCTGGTTGGCTTGCACCGGCACCTCGACCACCCGGCCCTTGACCAGCGGTACGATAGGGGTAGAGAGGTAGTAGTTGCGCGCCATCTCGGAGTAGGGGTGGTTGTAGTTCATCAGCATGATGAGGGTGCCGATGAGCACCACACCACCCAGCGCGGCAGTCGGAACAGTCCACTTGTTGAGCGGGATGCGGAAGATTTTGAAAATGGCTACACAGAGTGCCGTATAGGTCAGGATCAGTAGCAGGTCCATGATTTATCCCTGTTGCTCTTGCTGTTCGATATGGTTGAGACGGCCCTTCAGTTCAGCCAGCTCTTCTCTGAGGGCCGCGATATCATCTTCATCTTTTTGCAGGCGTTGGTTAAAGCCCCAGCCCCGATCCGGGCGGTAGAGGGTGGCCCAGATCCAGAGGAAAGGCCACAACACGTGCAGCGTAAACAGGCTGACCCAGCCGGCAACATGGATGGCATCCTGATGGGGATGATTGCGATGTTTGGCGATTTCGTAAGGAATATCGTGGATCACGATGATTCCGTAGAAGATGACCAGCGCGACAAAGACGAGCAGGCCAAGGGCAAAGTAGTCAAGGAACATGTATAACCTCCACTGGCTTTAAGCACAGCTTTATCATTGATTCATATATTCGGGAAAGCAATTTAAAATCACATATTTATCGTCAGGTCGCACGGAATCTTAAGGGCTTGTGCTGTATAGGAGCTTAAGGGAATAACGAGTTGTTTTATTGGTTCTTTTGTCAATTAAAAAGGGGCCTTTTGGCCCCCTTTTTTACCACCTCAAGTCAGACATCACCCTTCACTGGGATTGCTAACCAGTGGTTGGCGGAACTTCATCAGGAAGGCCACGGTAATGGCCGCTGTGGCAGTCAGGCCGATGATGGTGGAGGTCCCCATCTCCAGCCCGAACCCGATGGGGGCGTTGGCCAGATAGGTGATCACCACAGCGGTCATGAACATGGCGGGAATGGTGCATATCCAGTGCAGCTTGCCCTCTTTGATGAGGTAGGCAGCCGCAGCCCACAACATGATGACGGCGGTGGTCTGGTTGGCCCAGCCGAAGTAGCGCCAGATCACCCCGAATTCAGCCTTGGAGATGATGAAGCCAAGGATAAACATGGGGATGGCGATCAGCAGACGCTTGGCCAGCGGTTTCTGGGTCATCTTCAGGAAGTCCGCCACGATCAGGCGAGCACTGCGAAACGCGGTGTCACCGGAGGTGATGGGCAGGATCACCACGCCGAGGATGGCCAGAATACCGCCGACTGTGCCGAGCAGGCTGGTGGAGACTTCGTGTACCACGGCCGCCGGGCCGCCGTTGGCCATGGTAGCGTTGAGCGCTTCGGTGCTGTCGTAGAAGGAGAGACCCAGGGTGCACCAGATAAGGGCGATGATCCCTTCACCGATCATTGCGCCGTAGAAGATGAAGCGGCCGGATTTTTCGTTCTGCATGCAGCGCGCCATCAGCGGTGACTGGGTGGCGTGGAAGCCTGATACCGCGCCACAGGCGATGGTGATGAAGAGCAGCGGCCAGAGCGGCAGTTCGGTCGGGTGCAGGTTGGAGAAGTCCATCCCGGTGTTGTAGAAGCCTTTGCCGGAGGCGATCAGGCCAACGATGAGGCCGACCGACATGAAGACCAGCAGGGCGCCGAAGATGGGGTAGAAGCGGCCGATGATCTTGTCGATGGGGACTATGGTCGCGAGGATGTAGTAGGCAAAGATTGCCACAATCCAGTAGACCAGATCGGTGGAGGTGAGGTTGGCGAGCAGCCCTGCCGGGCTCAGCACGAATACCACGCCCACCAGCATCAGCAGCACCACGGCAAACAGGTTCATGAAGTGCTTGGCGGCGGTGCCCAGATGCTCACCGACCACGGTTGGCACCGAGGCCCCCTTGGCGCGCACCGACAGCATGCCAGAGAAGTAGTCATGTACCGCACCGGCGAAGATGCAGCCAAAGACGATCCACAGCATGGCGACCGGGCCGTAGAGGGCACCCAGGATGGGGCCGAAGATGGGGCCGACGCCTGCGATGTTGAGCAGTTGAACCAGATAGACTTTCTTGTCCGACATGGGGACATAGTCCACCCCGTCAGCCATGGTGATGGCGGGGGTTTTCAGCTCGGGTTTCGGGCTGAATATCCGTTCGATGAATTTGCCGTATATGAAGTAGCCGGCCACAAGTAAGCCGACACAGAGGAAGAACCAGATCATTGCTACGCTCCTGCATTGTTATTTTTTAGTGTGCAGAGCGAGTCTAAAACGGTTGCGCCTGACTGGCAGGTGAAACTCCCCGAGCGGCGCTTTGGCGCGCCGAGCGGTCGGCGGCTGTGATCAGGCGCACACTCCGCGGCTCAGTCCAGCCCCAGCTGATCTTTCAGCTCCTTGAGATAGCGACGACTGACCGGCACCCGTGCGCCGCTCGGGGTGACAATCTCTGCCAACTGGTTATCCAGCAACCGGATCTCGAAGATGGCGTTGGGAGAGACCAGATATTGGCGGTGGCAGCGCAGCAGCGGGCTCTTTTCCTCCAGTGATTTGAGGGTGAGCTGGGTGTGGAACAGCTCGCCCTGACAGGCCACATGGACCCCGCCCAGATCGGAGAAGGCATACTCCACCTGCGCGATGGGCAGCAGTCTGACCCGGTTGTGCAGATAGCCCGGAATATGTGCGATGGTGGGGGCCAGCCGCTCGATGGGCTGCGGGGAGATATCCTGCTTGAGGCGTGCCAGCGTTTTGGCGAGGCGTGCGGGTTCCACCGGCTTTAGCAGGTAGTCGAAGGCGTTCTCCTCAAAGGCCTGAATGGCATATTCGTCAAAGGCGGTGACAAAGACGATGCGGGGCAGGGGATCGAGCATGGCCACCAGCTCCATACCGCTCAGCTTGGGCATCTGGATATCGAGGAATACCACGTCGGGTTTGAGGCGCTGAATAAGCGGCAGCGCCTCGATGGCGTTGGCCGCTTCCCCCACGATCTCGATGGCAGGATCGCAAGCCAGCTGCTGCCTCAGCTCTTCGCGGGCGTAGTGTTCGTCATCGACAATCAGGGTGCGGATCATGGTTGCTCCTTGGGGATGGTGAACGACACCCGGGTCCACTGCTCAGGCTCGCAGGCAATAGTCACGCCATAGCGCTCGCCAAAGGCGCTTTTCAGTCGCCGATCGACAATGGTCATGCCCAGACCGTCGCCAGCGGGGTGCGCTTGCCAGGTGCCTGCATTATCTTCCACGTGGATGGTGACGCTGGTGGGATGCTCATCGGTCCAGAGGCGAATGCGCCCCTGTTCCAGTAGGGTCGAGATGCCGTGCTTGATGGCATTCTCGATCAACGGTTGCAGGGTGAAGCTGGGTAGTCGCAGTGTGGCCAGATGGGGCGGGATCTCGTTTATCACCGTCAGCCGATCGCCAAAGCGGGCAAGCTCGATCTCCAGATAGGATTGGCAGTGCTCCTGTTCTTCCTGCAGGGTCGCAAGGCCGCTCTGGCGCTTGAGGTTCTTGCGAAAGAACAGCGAAAGATGCAGCAGAAGGTCTCGCGCCTTGTCCGGATCACGCCGGGTGATGGCACTGATGGTGTTGAGGGTGTTGAACAGAAAGTGGGGGTTGATCTGGGCCTGGATCAGCTTGAGTTCGGACTGCACCAGCAGCCGCTGATGCTGCTCCAGCCGACCGGCCAACAACTGCTGTGACAGCAGGTTGGCAATCCCTTCACCCAAGGTGTGGTTGATCTTGAGAAACAGCCGCTTCTTCGGCTCGTAGAGCTTGATGGTGCCAATCACCCCCTTGTCCCCCTGCAGCGGGATCACCAGCACCGAGCCAAGCTGGCATGCAGGGGAGAGGCTGCAGCGATAGGGCTGACTGTTGCCATCGGCAAACAACACCTGGTTCTGGGCGATGGCCTGCATGGTGATGGCTGACGCAATGGGGGTACCCGGCAGATGGTGATCTTCGCCGGTGCCGATAAAGGCGAGGATCTGCTCGGTGTCCGTAATGGCGACTGCCCCCACGCCGGTCTCCTCCTGAATGATGCGGGCTATTTTGTTGCTCGCTTCCGGGGTAAAGCCCTGACTCATGATCCCCACTGTGCGGTTGGCGATGTTGAGTGCCTTGGCGGAGAAGACCCGGGAAAACTTCTCATACATTCGCTGCTGGTCACGGATCATGCTGATAAAGAGCGCCGCACCGCAGGAGTTGGCCAGAATCATCGGGGTGGCGATGGTCCGTACCAGCAGCAGAGATTTGTCGAACGGGGTGGCTACCAGCAGGATGATCACCATCTGCATGATTTCGGCGTAGAGGGTGGTAAAGAAGGCGATGCGGGGCTGAAACAGGGCATCTGTTCGCCCCGCGCGCATCAGCCGCCAGTGAACAATACCCCCGAGCAACCCCTCGCAGGTGGTAGAGATGGCGCAGGCGAGATCGGTGAAGCCGCCCAGGGTATAGCGGTGCAGGCCGCCGGTCAGCCCTACCAGAAAGCCCACCAGTGGTCCCCCCAATAATCCCCCCAAGACGGCGCCGACCGCCCGGGTGTTGGCGATGGCATCGTCGATATCGAGGCCCACATAGGTGCCGAGGATACAAAAGCTGGAAAAAATGATGTATATCAGTATCTTGTGAGGAAGCCTCACCGAATAGTTGGCAAGCGGACGCAGCAGTGGGCTTTTCGAGAAGAGATAGGCGATCACCAGGCTGACGCTCATCTGTTGCAGCAAGGAGAGGACCAACTGCATAAAAAACGCTCCTCATAAGCCAGCTGAAAAAATAGTCAGCCCGTGAATAAGTGTGATCAGGATCTTGTTCTGTTGGCCCAACTGGGCGCAACGGGCCGCCAGTTTGCCAGAACAAGTGGATAAAACCATATCAAATCAGCATGTTAAATTGATATTTGTGTAAGCGGCAGCGGGTTGATATTGATGGATGGAGCATGAATGTATCCACTGGATACGCCACACGGAGGTGGCATGCTCCGCCCGGCCCCTTGGCTGGGCGTTTTTTATACATGGTCAGTTGGCAACCTTCTGATGGGGGTTTGAGCAATTATTCCGGTTTGTCCAATGAGTTATCCCCAGCTTCTGGGGATAACTCAGAATGCAAAGTAGTAGCAGAAGCGGCGGGTCAGGTTAAAGAACTGCCGTTGTCCCTCATCCAGCTCTTCCTGTTTGATAAAAGCAGTGATGGTGCGTTCATCTTCCCGCAGATCGATCATGGCGACGGCTTCCGGGCGCTGGGCTTTGATAAAGGGCAGGATCTTCGGCTTGAGAGGCATGGTGGGCTCGGTAGAGAGCACCAGCGCAATACTCTCGTCTGAGAGTTTCACCAGGGAGCCAGGCGGGTATACTCCCAGCACCTTCACCAGTAACTTGACCAGATTCTGGTCGAACTTCTTCTGGGATAACTTGTAGAGCTGGCTGATGGCCTGACTCGGCGCTGCCGGCGTGCCGCTGTTGCGCGGATGAAGCAGCTCATCGTAGAAGTCGACCAGTCCGATCAGCCGGGCTAATGGCGGGATCTCTCCCCCCTTGATCCCGAGTGGATAACCGCTGCCATCGAGTCGCTCGTGGTGCAGATGGGCGACCTGACGGATTTTCGGTTCAAAGGCGTTGAGCTGGGTCAGCATTTCCAGCCCGTACTGGGGATGCATCTTGAGAAAGTTCTGCTCGGCCTTGTTGAGTTCCCCGCGCTTTTGGGTGATCTGGCTCGGAATTTTCAGCTCGCCGATGTCGTGGATAAGTCCTGCAAGTCCGGTCTCCTCCAATTCGATGGGGTTCATCCCCAGTTCGCGCGCCATCAGCATGGCAATGAAAGCTACGTTGAGGCTGTGCTGTAGCAGAACATCGGTGTGGGGGCTACGAATAAGGTGGAGACCGAGCGGACCTTCGTGCTGACTGAGGGTGAAGGCGGCGTTGCGGACGATCTGGGCGGTGTTGGCTAACCCCTCGTCCGGTTTGAGGTTGAGCGCCCCGAGTGCATCGCGCAGCTCACTCATGGACTGGCCAAAGGCTTTGTCGGCGGCGCGCATGGAGCGACGAAAGGCTTTTTCGTCAAAAGGGGGTGGACCTGCATCAATCAGGGATTCCAGCTCATCGAGATCGGGTCCGGCATCAGGAATATCGCCACGCAGTAGCGGCTCGATAGGCAGATCGCTCTTGTCCGGATCCACCATCATCAGGTTCAGATCTAGGTGGCGGATGATGTCCAGCTGCTGCTGATCTTTGATTTTGAAGGCATTGAACATGAACGGGTGATTGGTCCATCCGGTGGGGAGATGGATATAGTGGCCTACCCGCAACTGTTCGATTGAGGCTTGGATCAGTGCCATCGGTTAACCTGCATTTCTGGAATGCCTACTCAACAAGCTAGCAAAATCCGATGGATAGACAACTAAAAATCCATGAAGGAGACCGGGAACCATCCGCGCTGTGATAAAGCGCACGAGCATCAGAACTCTCTTAATTCGCTCTTAAGTTTTACTTCCTACGCTGGCTCCGTTGTTTTCGTTTGCTTGACCGGCTCTGCAGGCCGGTATTTAGGAGTGATGTATGCGTGTAACGCTCGGTGTGCTGCAGACCAATCTGCTGCTTGTGCTCTTTTTCGCGCTGGTTCTTAACTGGCCTATCCTTTTGCACTTCTATTCGGTGCTCAGTGAGCTGAATCACGTCAAAGCCGGATTCGCCATCTCGATCCCGCTGGTGCTGATTGCGGCACTCAATGCCGTGTTTATTCCCTTCACGTTCCGGTTTGTGCTCAAACCCTTTTTTACCGTATTGATCCTGAGTGGCTCCATCGTCAGTTACGCCATGCTCAAATATGGCATCATCTTTGACGCCGGTATGATGCAAAACATAGTAGAGACTAACAGTGGTGAGGCGGGTGCCTATTTGAATGGCTCGGTTGCGCTCTGGTTCTTGCTGACCGGGCTACTGCCCACTCTGATGCTCTGGTCACTGCGGATCCGCTATCCGGCTCGCTGGTATCATGGGTTGGCGTTGCGCACCGGCGCCCTGGTCCTCTCTCTGCTTTTTATCGGGGGGATCGCGGCTCTTTACTATCAGGATTACGCCTCGGTCGGTCGCAACAACAAGTCGCTGGCCAAAGAGATTGTGCCCGCCAACTATGTGCACGGCCTCTACAAATATGGACGGGATGTGCTGTTTGCCACGCCTATCCCTTACCAGCACCTAGGGACCGATGCCAGGGTGGTAGCACGGGGAAGCAAGCCGACCCTGATGTTCCTGGTGGTCGGGGAGACGGCGCGCAGCCAGAACTACTCCCTTAACGGTTATGGCAAGGCGACCAACAGCTTCACGGCCAAAGAGCAGGGGGTGGTGTCTTTTAAGGATGTGCGTTCCTGTGGCACGGCGACCGCGGTCTCGGTACCTTGCATGTTCTCCAACCTCACGCGGCGTGGTTACGATGAACAGCTTGCCAACTCCCGTGATGGCCTGCTCGATGTGCTGCAACATGCCGGTGTATCTGTGCTGTGGAAAGAGAACGATGGCGGTTGCAAAGGGGTGTGCCGTAATGTGCCGACCATCGAGATCCTTCCCAAATCCTATCCTGCGCTCTGCCAGGGGGAGTCTTGCTATGACGAGGTGCTGCTGGAGGGGCTGGATCAGCAGATTGCCGAGATGAAGGGCAACAAGCTGGTGGCTTTTCACCTGATGGGCAGCCATGGCCCGACCTATTTTCGTCGTTACCCTGCCAGCGAGCGCGTCTTTATGCCGGACTGCCCGCGTAGCGACATTGAAAACTGCAGCAACGAAGAGCTGGTCAACACCTATGACAACACCATCCGCTACACCGACAAGGTGGTGGGACTGCTGATAGATAAGCTCAAGTCGCTGGAGAGCCAGTACAATGTGGGACTGGTCTATCTATCCGATCACGGTGAATCCCTTGGGGCTATGGGGCTCTATCTGCATGGCACGCCCTACAAGTTTGCGCCGGATGATCAGACCCGGGTGCCGCTGCTGACCTGGTTCTCGCCCCAGTTACAGGCCGATCGCCAGCTGGATATGGGTTGCCTGGCGGCGGAGGCGAGCAGCCAGCGCTTCTCCCATGACAACCTCTTTCACTCCATGCTGGGGATCATGGATGTGCAGACCCGTGTTTACAACAACAAGCTGGATCTGTTCAAGCCATGTCGGGCGGGCTAAACCGCCAGCAGGCACACAATAGAAAACGGCAGCCACTGGCTGCCGTTTTGTTATCTCGCAAGATCAGTGCCTTACTTCTGCTCCATGATGATCTGCAGCAGATCTCCCTCCAGCAGGGCGCGCTTGACCAGTGCAAAGCCGCCATAGGTCGGCTGGTTCTGGAAGCGGGCTTTCACGATGGGCAGGCCACGGTGGAAGCTAGGCAGGGATTGATGCTCGACGCAGCGACGGATGGCCGGGAAGAGGATCTCTTCGGCGGCGGTGATTTCACCGGCGATCAGTACTTTCTGCGGGTTGAACAGGTTGACCGTAATAGCCACCGCCCGTCCCAGATGCTCACCCACGTTCTCGATCACGCTGCGGGCCAGTTCATCGCCCGCCAGCGCCGCCTTGCATACCTCCTGAATGGTGATGTGCTTCTCCTGCAGCGCGCTCTGGTGACCGCGGCTGATAAGCTCCTTCACCTTGTCAATGATCGCTTCGTTGGAGGCGATGGTCTCGAGGCAGCCGAAGTTGCCGCAGTGGCAGCGTTTGCCGAGTGGCTCGACCTGAATATGGCCGATCTCGCCGACGTTGCGGTTCTGACCGAGGAACACCTGACCCTTGGTGATGATCCCGGAGCCAGTCCCCTGGTGGACGCTCACCAGAATGGAGTCCATGCAGTCGCGGGACTCGCCGAAGAAGTGTTCGGCCAGCGCCAGCGAGCGGGTGTCGTTGCCCACGTAGCAGGGGAGGTTGAAGTGGTTCTCAAGCAGCTTCGCCAGTCCCAGATTGCGGATCTGGTACTTGGGGGTGTAGATGACCATACCGGATTCCGGGTTGACCAGACCCGGCATGGTCAGCGCGATGCTGATGAGGTTGCGACAACGTTCGCGGTTGGCATCGATAAAGGCGCCAATCTCTCGCAGCAGCATGTCGACCACGGGTTGCTGGTCGATCTCGGTCACCTGAATGACGTGCTGGTCGAGCTCCTTGCCATCGAGGTCATAGAGACTCAGTTGCAGGTAGCCGCGGCCCAGCTTGGCAGAGACAAACTGAAAGCGATGTTTGATGGTGGTCAGGGAGATGGCACGCCGCCCGCCGGTTGAGGCTTGCGGAGAGGTCTCCTTGATCAGGCCATGCTCGATCAGTTGCCGGGTTATTTTGGTCACGCTGGCCGGGGCCAGCTGACTCAACTCGGCAATCTTGACCCGGGAGATGGGGCCTTGCAGGTCGATGAGCCGATACACGGCTGCACTGTTGACCTGCTTGATAAGATCTACGTTTGCTATTTGTCCGCCAGTCATGATGTCACTGTTGTGTGTAGTGTCCGTTAACCACGGTCCCACGGACCGTGAAGTCCTGATCGAAGACAGTGAGGTTGGCTACTTTACCGACCTGGATACTACCGAGACGTGAGTCCCATCCAATGGCGCGAGCGGGGTAGAGGCTGGCCATTCTCAGTGCTTCATCGAGCGGTAATCCGACCTGCTTGACCAGATTTTCCACCCCCTCAATCATGGTGAGGGAGGAACCGCCGAGTGTACCATTCTCGTCGACACACTGACCATCGCGTAAAAAGACGGTGGTGCCACAAAAATCAAATTTCTCAAAGCCTTCCGGTGCACCCGCTGCTGCGGTGGCATCGGTGACCAGCACCAGTCGCTCCCCCAGCGCCTTGTGAGCCAGACGCACGTTGGCCCAGTGAACGTGGTGACCATCGACGATGATGCCCGCATAGACATCCTTGCGATCGTAGATGGCGCCCACGACGCCCGGCTCGCGACCGTTGAGGGTCGGGGTCATGGCGTTGTAGAGGTGGGTGGCAAAGCGAATACCGTTATCAAACCCGGCCATGGCCTGATCGTAACTGGCTGCCGTGTGACCGGCAGAGACCAGAATGCCCGCTTCCACCAGACGGCGGATATGGGCCGGCTCGTTGCGCTCCGGTGCCAGGGTGATCTTGGTGATGGCATCCGCGTTGGCGCAGAAGAAGTCGATCATCTCATCCGCTGGCTGGCGAATTTGCGCGGCAGGGTGGATCCCCTTGCGCTTGAGGTTGGTGTAAGGCCCTTCCAGATGAACGCCCAGCACCTCGTTGGGGTGTGCCGCCATGTAGTCGCGGGTGACCGCAACTGCCTGCTTCATGTCCGCATCCGGGCTGGTGATCAGGGTCGGCAGGAAGCTGGTGGTACCGGACTTGAGGTTGGCCGCCTGCATGGTCGCCAGAGTTTCGGCCGTGATCTCGGTGTTGAACATCACCCCGCCACAGCCGTTGAGCTGCACATCGATGAAACCGGCGGTCAGGTTGGCGCCCTTGAGGTCAATCAGCTCAATGCCCGCAGGCAGTTCGGCCAGGTGAGAGATGGCGACAATCTTGTCGCCTTCGACAAGCACCCCGTAGCCGGTCAGCACGCAGCTGCCGGTGTAGAGGGTGCAGTTGGTCAATGCGTACATGGCAACTCCTTACAGACGGCCGATGTTGGCGGCTTCCAGCTGCTGGAAGTAGCGAACGGTCTTGACCTTGAGCTCCATGGTGGAGGGCTCGTCGCACACCATCATTCCCTTCGGATGCAGTTGCAGGGTAGAGATGGTCCACATGTGGTTGACGCTGCCTTCCACTGCGGCCTGCAGGGCCAGTGCCTTGCCGTGACCGGTGACCAAGATCATGATCTCTTCCGCATCCATCAGGGTGCCGACACCCACGGTCAGGGCCAGCTTGGGCACCTGCTCCATGTCGCCACCGAAGAAGCGGGAGTTGGCGATGCGGGTGTCTTCGGTCAGGGTCTTGACCCGGGTGCGGGAAGAGAGGGAAGAGGCCGGCTCGTTGAACGCGATGTGACCATCGTTACCCACGCCACCCATGAACAGGTGGATCTTGCCGTAGGACTTGATCTTCTCTTCGTAGCGCTTGCACTCGGCCACCAGATCCTCGGCATTGCCGTTGAGGATGTTGATGTTTTCGGGACGAATGTCGATGTGACTGAAGAAGTTGTTGTGCATGAAGCTGTGGTAGCTCTCCGGGTGATCTTCCGGCAGGCCGACGTACTCGTCCATGTTGAAGGTGACCACGTTCTGGAAGCTCACTTCACCGGCTTTGTGCAACTCGATCAGGCGCTTGTAGGTATTGAGCGGCGTGCCACCGGTGGGCAGGCCCAGTACGAAGGGACGATCTGCAGTCGGTTTGAACGCATTGATACGGTCAACGATGTAACGGGCAGACCAGAGGCCTACTTGGCTGGCAGATTTCAACGGGATCAGGCGCATGATGGATACCTCTGTTTCGGGTTGCGACCGGTTTGCTGGTGGCAATGGGCTAATACGGATTCTAGTTGTTTTATAGCGTAAATAAAGATTGCGGACTAAGCCACATCTATCCACCACCTTTATCTTGTTTGGGTGATAAAGATCACGATTATTGGTTTATTAATTTGCGCAGCGAAATAAAAGTCCTAGACTGCCAATCAAGCCTTGATGGCTTATGCGTCAAACGTGATAAGCACTTAATTTCTAGAAAAACATTAACTAAGGAGAGGAACCGTGAACATTCTCGGTTATTTGCAAAAGATCGGCCGTGCCCTGATGGTGCCGGTAGCGGTATTGCCTGCCGCAGCGATCCTGATGGGGGTTGGCTACTGGATTGACCCGAATGGTTGGGGTGGTGACAGTGCGCTGGCTGCCTTCCTGATCAAGGCGGGTGCCGCCATTATCGACAACATGTCCGTACTGTTCGCAGTCGGTGTCGCCTACGGTATGTCCAAGGATAAAGACGGTTCTGCTGCCCTGGCAGGTCTGGTTGGCTTCCTGGTCGTGACCACTCTGCTGAGCCCGGGTGCCGTGGCCCAGATCAAGAGCATCCCGCTGGAACAGGTTCCTGCCGCATTCGGCAAGATCAACAACCAGTTCGTGGGTATCCTGTGTGGTGTCATCGCCGCTGAACTGTACAACCGCTTCAGTAGCGTCGAGCTGCACAAGGCGCTCTCCTTCTTCTCCGGTCGTCGTCTGGTACCGATTGTGACCTCCGTGGTGATGATCATCGTATCTTTCATCCTGATGGCCGTGTGGCCGGCAATCTACGGTGGTCTGGTTGGTTTCGGTGAATCCATCGTCAGCCTGGGCTCTACCGGTGCCGGTATCTACGCCTTCTTCAACCGTCTGCTGATCCCGATCGGTCTGCACCACGCCCTGAACTCCGTGTTCTGGTTCAACGTGGCCGGTATCAACGACATCCCGAACTTCCTGGGTGGTCAGGCTACCATCGATGCCGCTCTGGCCGCTGGCAAGAGCCTGGATCAGGTGAAAGGCGTGGTCGGTATGTACCAGGCTGGCTTCTTCCCCATCATGATGTTCGGTCTGCCGGGTGCTGCGTTGGCCATCTACCACTCCGCCAAGAAAGAGAACAAAGAGAAAGTTGCCTCCATCATGATCGCAGCTGCTTTCGCCTCCTTCTTCACCGGGGTGACCGAGCCGCTCGAGTTCTCCTTCATGTTCGTGGCGCCGGTTCTGTATGTCATCCACGCAGTGCTGACCGGTATCTCCGTGTTCATCGCTGCCTCCATGCACTGGATGGCCGGTTTCGGTTTCAGTGCCGGTCTGGTGGATATGGTGCTCTCCAGCCGTAACCCGCTGGCGACTAACTGGTACATGCTGATTGCTCAGGGTCTTGTCTTCTTCGGTCTCTACTACGTGGTATTCCGCGCCGTGATTGCCAAGCTGAACCTGAAAACCCCGGGTCGTGAGGAAGATGAAGATACAGCTCCGGCTGCTGCTCAATCTACCAACCGTACCGAGCTGGCCAAGCAGTACCTGGAAGTGCTGGGTGGTCAAGAGAACCTGGTCTCCATCGATGCCTGCATCACCCGTCTGCGTCTGACTCTGAAAGACCGCAGCATCGTCGATGAGCGCAAGCTGAAAGCCCTGGGTGCGGCCGGTGTGGTCAAACTCGGTGAGCAGAACCTGCAGGTGATTCTGGGCCCATTGGCCGAAATCATCGCCGGTGAGATGAAAGCCCTGCGTTAATCGAGCGACTCGCTCACTTCAAGTCTAAGTCCATTGTTGACATAACTGAGAGCCCCGCTTAGGGGCTCCATATAAAAAAGCCAAGAAAATCCAACCTTTACTTCAAATGAGAGCAGCAGTTATGAACTTGAAACATTCTCTGTTAGCCATTGCCATGTCTACCGTTTTTGTCAGCCAGGCCCAGGCGGCCGATGCAGCCAAGCAAGCCGTGGTCGATTCCCTCGCCAACAACCTGGTGGTCAAGTATGAAGTGGTCACCAACGATGGTGCCGGTGCTGGCCTCGATTGCCAGGCGCTCGGTTCCGAGTGGGCGAGCTGCGGTGTGGCCAAGCTGCACCTGACCAATACCGGTGCTGACGTTACCTCCAAAGACTGGAGCATCTATGTATCTTCCATTCGCCGTATTCAGCGGGTGGATAACGACCAGTTCACCATCGCTCACCTGACCGGCGACCTCTATCGTTTGACGCCAACCGAGAAGTTCCAGGGCTTTGCCAAGGATGCCACGGTCGAAGTGCCGCTGGTGGTGGAATACTGGGTATTGTTCGAATCTGACATTATGCCGAACTGGTATGTCGCCAGCGAAGGTGCCGAGCCGAAAGTACTGGCCAGTATGAGCAATATCGACGACGCCAGCACCTACGAGAAGCCGATGCCGGCTGATGGCTGGAAGCGTACCAAGGATGACAAGAACATCCTGATGAACAGCGAGACCCGTTTCGCGGCCAACCAGACCAGCACCCTGCTGCCGGCTGGCAAGATTGACAACCAGATCCTGCCGACCCCGATGAAGCAGGTAGTCAAAGCTGGTCCGCAAATCGACTTCTCTACCATCAAGCTCAATGCCCTGGATTTGCCGAGCGATCGCGCCGAGGCCCTGAAGGCTCAACTGACCAAGCTGGGTGTTACCCTCTCCGACACCGGCTACCCGGTGACCATCAAGCTCGGCAGCAAGCTCAAGCAGGCTGAAGGCTATGACATGACCATCGGTCAGAAGGGCACCGTGATCCAGGGTCGCGACATCGACGGGGCATTCTGGGGTGCACAATCCCTGATCTCCCTGCTGGGTGTTGATGACAAGCTGGTGAGCCCGATGACCGTCGAGGATGCGCCGCGCTTTGAATACCGTGGCATGCAGACCGACGTGGCCCGCCACTTCCGCAGTCTGGATACCATGAAGAAGCTGGTTGACCAGATGTCTGCCATGAAGCTCAACGTGCTGCACCTTGGCCTGACCAACGATGAAGGCTGGCGTCTGGAGATCCCGGGTCTGCCGGAGCTGACCCAGGTCGGTAGCCAGCGTTGCCACGACGAGTCCGAAACCAAGTGCCTGATGCCGCAACTGGGTTCCGGCCCGACCAGCGACAACCAGGGTTCCGGTTTCTACAGCAAGTCTGACTACGTGGATCTGGTGCGTTATGCCAAGGCCCGCGGTGTGACCGTGATCCCCGAGATTAACATGCCGGCCCACGCTCGTGCTGCCGTGGTCTCCATGGAAGCGCGCTACAAGCGTCTGATGGCGGAAGGCAAAGAAGCGGAAGCCAACCAGTTCCGTCTGACTGATCCGGCTGACACCTCCAACGTCACCTCAGTCCAGTTCTACGACAAGATGTCCTTCATCAACCCTTGCCAGCCAGGTGCTGCCACCTTCGTGGCCAAGGTAATGGATGAAGTTGCCCAGATGCACCAGGCCGCCGGTCAGCCGCTGACCGCATGGCACTACGGTGGTGATGAGGCGAAGAACATCATGCAGGGCGGTGGCTATCAGGATCCGGCCGTCACCAAGAAAGAAGAGCTGGTCGCCTGGAAAGGTAACGTCGACTCCAGCAAGCAGGACAAACCGTTTGGCAAGTCCCCGATGTGCCAGAAGATGATCGATGAAGGCAAGATCAAGGAAGTGGGCGAGCTGCCGGTTTACTTCGCCAAGGAAGTGGGCCAGATGGTCAAAGACCGCGGCTTCTCTACCCTGCAGGCATGGGAAGATGGTCTGAAGTACGCCAGCGGTGCCAAGGACTTCGCCACCGACAACACCCGTGTCAACTTCTGGGAAACCCTCTACTGGGGTGGCTTCAACGAAGCGATGAAGTGGGCGCACAAGGGTTACCAAGTGGTGCTGTCCAACCCGGATTACCTCTACTTCGACTTCCCGAACGAAGTACACCCGGCCGAGCGTGGCTACTACTGGGCTACCCGTTTCAACGACACTCGCAAGGTGTTTGCCTTCGCCCCGGAAAACCTGCCACAGAACGCCGAGACCTCGGTTGACCGCGACGGCAACGCCTTCGTGGCCAAGGGTGACCAGGATCCGGTCAAGTTCAAGGGGATCTCCGGTCAGCAGTGGAGTGAAACCGTGCGTACCGATGCTCAGTACGAGTACATGGTCTACCCGCGTATCTTCTCCGTGGCCGAGCGTGCCTGGCACAAAGGTGGCTTCGAGCTGAACTATGTGAAGGGTCGTGAGTTCTCCGGCGAGACCAAGTTCGTCAACAAGGCCACCCTCAACAAAGAGTGGAACCAGTTTGCCAACGTACTGGGTCAGCGCGTGCTGCCGAAACTGGATCAGGCCGGTGTTGAATACCGCCTCTCCGTACCGGGTGCCAAGGTAGTGAACGGTGTGCTGGAAGCGAACGTGGATCTGCCGGGTCTGCCCATCCAGTACAGCCTGGACGGTACCAACTGGAGTGCCTATGACGCCGCGGCCAAGCCGAGCGTGAATGGCAAGGTCTACCTGCGTACCACCAGCTTCGATGGCAAGCGCACCAGCCGTGTCACCGAACTGAACTGATAGCAGTCAACCGTTAACATGAGGTGGGTCGCAAGACCCGCCTTTCCCAAGGGCGATGGCGCATCGGGTTTGGGAAAGGTTGACTGTGCGTGTGAGCCTTTGTTGTGTGTAATTGTCTGTTTTGTGTTTTTCATCACTTTCAGCCCCGCCCAGTGCGGGGCTTTTTTATGCATTTTGTGTGCAATGTGCCAAGCCACGCCGTTTTTAGCGGTGCAATGGCCGGGAAATGGCCCGGAAGTGCCAAATTCAGGTTGAGACAGCGCCCGTAATAAGGGATCATACCCGGCTTGACGGCGGAGGGATGAGGGTGCCAGCCGGCACAACTTCCGCCAGTGACGCTTTTTTGAGGTGAGCCATGAGTCAGGCGAACAGCCCAACTAACTTTATTCGTCAGATCATTGATGAAGATCTGGCCAGCGGTAAGCACAGCAGCGTGCATACCCGTTTTCCGCCCGAGCCGAACGGTTATCTCCATATCGGCCACGCCAAATCCATCTGCCTGAACTTCGGCATCGCCCGCGACTATCAGGGCCAGTGCAACCTGCGCTTTGACGATACCAACCCGGTGAAGGAAGATATCGAGTACGTTGAGTCTATCAAGCAGGACGTACAGTGGCTCGGCTTCCAGTGGAACGGCGAGATCTGCTACTCCTCCGACTATTTCGACAAGCTGCACGGCTACGCCATCGAGTTGATTGAAAAGGGTCTGGCCTATGTGGACGAGCTGACGCCCGAGCAGATGCGCGAGTACCGTGGCACCCTGACTGAGCCGGGCAAAAACAGCCCGTTCCGCGATCGCAGCGTGGAAGAGAACCTGGCGCTGTTTGCCAAGATGAAGAATGGCGAGTTCGCCGAAGGCACCGCCTGCCTGCGCGCCAAGATCGACATGGCATCCCCCTTCATGGTGATGCGTGATCCGGTTATCTACCGCATCAAGTTTGCCCACCACCACCAGACCGGTGACAAGTGGTGCATCTACCCGATGTATGACTTCACCCACTGCATCTCGGACGCGCTGGAAGGGATCACCCACTCCATCTGTACCCTGGAGTTCCAGGACAACCGTCGTCTGTACGACTGGGTGCTGGACAACATCACCATCGACTGCCACCCGCGTCAGTACGAGTTCTCTCGTCTGAACCTCGAATACACCGTCATGTCCAAGCGCAAGCTGAACCTGCTGGTGACCGAGAAGCACGTCGATGGTTGGGATGACCCACGCATGCTGACCGTCTCCGGTCTGCGTCGTCGTGGTTACACCCCGGCCTCCATCCGCGAGTTCTGCAAGCGCATTGGCGTCACCAAGCAGGACAACATCGTCGAGATGAGCATGCTGGAAGCCTGCATCCGTGAAGACCTCAACGAGCATGCCCCGCGCGCCATGGCCGTGCTGCATCCGGTGAAAGTGGTCATCGAGAACCTGGCTGCCGACGAAGTGCTGACGGCCCCGGCCCACCCGAGCAATGCCGAGATGGGTACCCGCGAGCTGAACTTCACCCGCGAGATCTTCATCGACGAAGCGGACTTCAAAGAAGAGGCGAACAAGCAGTTCAAGCGTCTGGTGCTGGGCAAGGAAGTGCGTCTGCGCAATGCCTATGTGATCAAGGCCGAGCGCATCGAGAAAGATGCCGATGGCAAAGTCACCTGCATCTACTGCTCCTACGATCCCGAGACTCTGGGCAAGGATCCGGCCGATGGCCGCAAGGTGAAAGGGGTGATCCACTGGGTCAGCGCTACTCACTCTCTGCCAGCGGAAGTGCGTCTCTACGATCGTCTGTTCAAGGTGCCGAACCCGGGCGCCGAGGATGACTTTGAAGCCGCGCTGAACCCGGAATCCCTGGTGATCATCGAGGGTGCCCGTGTCGAGGCCTCCCTGAAAAACGCCAAGCCGGAGCAGGCTTACCAGTTCGAGCGTGAAGGTTACTTCTGCGCCGACAACAAGCTCTCCAGCCCGGAACATCTGGTGTTCAACCGCACCGTTGCCCTGCGCGACTCCTGGGGCAAGGTAGAAGGCTAAGCCGATGGGGCAGGGGAGACCCTGCCCTGTGTGCTGCCAGCGGCCTGCGCCGGACAATAAAAAAGCCAGCATCAGCTGGCTTTTTTATTGTCCGTTATCTGAAAGTCGCGGCCGACTTATTCGTCGTGCTTGCACTCACCGGTAGCACAGTGACCGTAGAGGTAGAGGCTGTGGTTGGTGAGACGGATATTGAATTTTTTGGCGATCTCGCGCTGACGCTGTTCGATCACTTCGTCGGAGAACTCGATCACCTTGCCGCAGTCGAGGCAAACCAGGTGGTCGTGGTGCTCCTGAGTGGCCAGCTCGAATACTGACTTGCCACCTTCGAAGTGGTGACGGGTAACGATACCGGCATCATCAAACTGGTTGAGAACGCGATAGACGGTAGCGAGACCAATCTCTTCACCCAGGTCGATCAGTCGTTTATAGAGATCTTCGGCGCTGGTGTGCTGGCAGTCCGGCTGTTGCAGGATTTCCAGGATTTTGACCCGGGGCAAGGTGATCTTGAGCCCGGCCTTTTTTAACGCTTGGTTGTTGTCTGCCATATTCTACTTATTCGCATTCTCGAAGGTGGGGTTATTCTGATGGACTGCCGCAGGAATGGCAACCTTGAACTCGCTTGGCCTGTCATTATAGGTCGTAGCCTCCCTAAAAATAAACCCAGCAATTCAAGGGGTTTAGCCATAAATGGCCGGTTGGATTGAAATAATCAATCGTGTCGTCCGACTTGCTGGCATGGCAGATGTTGATAAGATGTAACTTTCATATTTCTGGTCGGATGAGATCCATGGATTGGCTTTTTGACAATGCGGCCTGGGTGCGCCGCGCACTCAACGCCTGGCCCCCTTTCTGGGGTGCCGGTATCAAGATAGAGACCCTGAGCGATGACTTTCGCTACTGCCGGGTGACCCTCAAATCCCGCTGGTGGAACAAGAACGCCAACCGCACCCAGTTTGGCGGCAGCATGTTTGCCATGACGGACCCCATCTATCCGCTGATGCTGATGGGCTACTTCAAGAATCGCTACTACGTCTGGGATAAGGCGGGCAGCATCAACTACATCAAGCCCGGCAAGGGCAAGCTGGTGGCCGAGTTCAACCTGACCGAGGGCAAGTTGACCGAAATCATGGCGGCGACCGAAGGTGGCAACAAACACTTCCCCGAATTCGAGGTTACGGTACAGGACAAGAGCGGCGAGCTGGTGGCGCAGGTCAAGCGCACCCTCTATGTGCGAGCCAAACCGGAGCACAGAGGTGAATAACAGGGGAGAATGAAGGCAGGCATCGCCACTTGCAGATACAACAAGGGCCCGTCAGGGCCCTTGTTGTCAGAGGTATGAGGGGAAGCGGATTACTCCAGTTCGCCCAGGCACATCTCTTCGTGCAACTGCTTGCACCAGCCCTTGACGCGCTCGGCGGTCAGCTCCGGCTGGCGATCTTCATCGATACCCAGACCGACAAAGTGCTTGTCATCGACCAGTGCCTTGGAGGCTTCGAACTCGTAGCCTGCAGTCGGCCAGTGACCGATGATGATGGCGCCTTTGGCTTCGACGATGTCACGCAGGGTGCCCATGGCGTCGAGGAAGTATTCGGAATAGTCTTCCTGATCACCGCAACCGAAGATGGCGACCAGCTTGTTGGTGAAGTCGATTTCGCCCAGATCGGGGAAGAAGTCGTCCCAGTCGGCCTGGGCTTCGCCGTAGTACCAAGTCGGGATGCCGAACATCAGCAGATCAAAGCTCTCGATGTCGGCCTTGCTGCTCTTGGCGATGTCACGGACTTCAATCAGGTTTTTGCCCAGCTCTTTCTGGATCATCTTGGCGACAGCTTCGGTGTTACCGGTATCGCTGCCAAAAAACAGACCTACACTTGCCATAGTGTTTAGTTACCCGTATTTGGTGTTAATGCTCAACGCTCAGACTGCAATGTCCACCGCAAAGGCGGACTCAATCTGTTGTTTCAGGATAGATTGGATCAGCTCGGCTCGGCTGATGTTCTGTTGTAACGCAAGTTGGTTCAGGCGCTCCAGCAACTCGGCCTCCACCTTTAACTCTACCCGCTTCAGCCCATTTTCCCGATCGCGCTTAAGCTGGTTACGCTTGTTGATCTTGAGCTGGGTCTCGCGGGGGAGTGGATTGGTCTTTGGCCTGCCGGGGCGCTTCTCATTTGCGAACAGATCCAGTGTTGTTCGATCAGTTTGCTGTTTGGCCATACATCACAGATGAAAATAAGTTAGCCGAGTCCTGAGCCTTCCCAGCCCAGTTCGATCAGCCCCTTGGCGACAAAACCCGCACAACCCAGAAACAGTACCAACCAGACGATAAAACGACCGAAACGGGGCACGTTGCCGCGCTTGAGCACGTCCTGAATGGCCAGGCCAATCAATATGAAAATGGCCACAAAGAATAACTTGAGGCCCAAACTTTCGATCAGGTCGATATGTTCACTTAGCATGGATTGCGCACACTCCTTATGACCGGCGCACTATATCACAAAGGATTTGAAACTGTTAACCGCCTGTCGACAGGAAATCCACAACCAATTTGTTGAACAGAGCCGGTTTTTCCGCATGCAGCCAGTGGCCGGTACCCGCGATGACACGCACCTTTGCCGCCGGGAATTGGGCCAGTGCCGTCTCGCTGTATTGGGGCTGCATATAGTCAGAATCCCCCCCCTTGATAAAGAGCACCGGCCCCTCGAAGCGGCGGTCATCCTCTGGCCAGCCCATGATGTTGGCGTAGTTTTGCTCAAGGGCGGGCACATTGAAGCGCCACCCCCAGCCATGCTCGCCTCTGGCGAAGGATTTGAGCAGGAACTGGCGTACCCCGGCGATCTCGATGTGCTGCGCCAGCATGGCTTCCGCTTCACTGCGGCTTTGCGGCGGCGTGCGCAGTGTGGCGTTGAGTCCGGCGAACACATTCTGGTGGCGGGAATGGGGATAGGCGACTGGCGCCATGTCGGCCACTACCAGCTTGGTCACCCGCTCAGGCGCCAGCTTGGCGACCTGCATCGCCACCTTGCCGCCCATCGAGTGGCCAATCAGGGTCGCTTCGGCAATATTCAGCCGATCCATCAGGGTCAGGATATCGGCTGCTTGGGCCGGATAGCTCATCTCGCTGCTATGAAAAGAGGCACCGTGGTTGCGCAGATCGACGCTGATGACACGATAGTGCTCGCCGAGGGCGCGGGCCAGCAGGCCGAGGTTGTCGAGGCTGCCAAACAGGCCGTGGATCAGAATGACTGCCGGGCCCTGACCCTGCTCCTTGAAGTTCAATATGCTGTTTTGTTGCAAAATGACACCTTGTCGGTCGTGAGTGCGTATCGCTGTTTTATTTAACGCACTGGAAAGAAAAGGATTTCGTCCAGCGGATGGGAAATAAATGTGGTTTTTTTTCTAAAAAATCCCGTCCGGATCGGCTATCAGTGCGGCTGATCACACACTTGGCCCACTATTATGCCGTATTCTCGATGAGATTCATGTACATCTGCCAGCCCCTTGCTTGGGCTGTCGGGTTTGCCTATGTATAATCGCCGCATCCGAATTTCGACGAGTCCAGCGCATCCCTATGAAAACCATCGAGCTTGATGACGATCTCTACTTCTATATCGCCAGCCAGACCCGGCACATCGGTGAGAGTGCCTCCGATATCCTGCGCCGTCTGCTGGAACAGCCTGCTCATCAACGTGTGCCGGTTACCGAGCCCGTTGCCGTCGCGCAGCCCAGTGCGGTAGCCACCCAACAAGGGCTGCAAGCCCTGCTCGATTCCGGTGAGCTGCAAAAGGAAGAGAAGTCCATCAACCGCTTCATGCAGGTGCTCAGTACCCTCTACCGGGACGATCCGGTCGGGTTTACCCAGGCCACCGAAATCAAGGGGCGCAAGCGCGTCTATTTCTCGCAGGATCCCGAGGCTCTGCGTGCCAGTGGCAGCACCACCAAGCCCAAGCCGGTACCGGAAACCCCGTTCTGGGTGATCACCAACACCAACACCAGTCGCAAGCAGAACATGGTCGCTCAGCTGATGAGCAGCATGGGTTACGGCGACGAGGTGATCGCGCAGGTGTGCGGCGCAATCTAACGGTTTTTCAAGACTCAGGCCTTGCTCGGCAAGGCCGCCATTACGCAAGGAAAACGCCATGGCTCAGCATTCCCACGCCGGTCAGCCGGCCCGTTTAAGCGACCTGACCAATATTCCCCGTCTGGTCAGCGCCTACTACCTCAACAAGCCGGACATGAGCCGCCCCGAGCAGCGAGTTGCCTTCGGTACCTCCGGCCACCGCGGCAGCGCCCTGCACAGTGCCTTTACCGAATCCCATATTCTGGCGGTGACTCAGGCCCTGGTGGAGTATCGCCAGCAGGCCGGTATCACTGGCCCGCTGTTTGTCGGCATGGATACCCACGCCCTGTCCGAATCCGCCTTTGCCAGCGCCGTCGAAGTGCTGGCGGCCAACGGCGTTGAAACCCGCATTCAGGCCGGCCTCGGTTTTACCCCGACCCCGGTCATCTCGCACGCCATCCTGCGCCACAATGCCGGCAAACCGGCTGCCCGTGCCGACGGCGTGGTGATCACCCCGTCCCACAACCCGCCGGAAGATGGTGGCTTCAAGTACAACCCACCCCATGGTGGCCCCGCCGAAGGGGAGATCACCAAGTGGGTGGAAGACCGTGCCAACGCGATTCTGGAAGCGGGTCTGGCTGGCGTGAAACGGATGCCGTTCGCCGAGGCGCTCAAGAGCCCGTTCGTGGTCGAGCACGACTATGTCACCCCCTATGTGGATGATCTGAAGAACGTGCTGGACATGGATGCCATCAAGGACGCGGGCATCAAGATCGGTGTCGATCCGCTGGGCGGCTCCGGCGTCGCCTACTGGGACGTCATCGCCAAGACCTATGGTCTGAACATCGAGGTGGTGAACTACAAGGTCGACCCGACCTTCTCCTTCATGACCCTGGATAAAGACGGCAAGATCCGGATGGACTGCTCCAGCCCGTTCGCCATGGCCAGCCTGATCGCGCTCAAGGACAAGTTCGACATCGCCCTTGGCAACGACCCTGACTACGACCGTCACGGCATCGTTACCAAGTCCGGCCTGATGAACCCGAACCACTATCTGGCGGTGGCAATCCAGTATCTGTTTACCCATCGCACCGGCTGGTCTGCGGATGCGGCCGTTGGCAAGACGCTGGTATCCTCTTCGATGATCGACCGGGTTGCCGGTGAGATTGGCCGCACCCTGAAAGAGGTGCCGGTCGGCTTCAAGTGGTTCGTGGATGGCCTCTACAGCGGCGAGTTCGGCTTTGGTGGCGAGGAGAGCGCGGGCGCCTCCTTCCTGCGCAAAGATGGCACCGTCTGGACCACTGACAAGGATGGCTTCATTCTGGCGCTGCTGGCGGCGGAAATTCTGGCGGTCACCGGCAAGGATCCGCAGGCTCATTACGACGCACTGGAAGCCAAGTTTGGCCGCTCCAGCTATCGCCGTATCGACGCCCCGGCCAACAGCGCCCAGAAAGCGGTGCTCTCCAAGCTGGATCCGGCATTGGTAGAAGCCTCAACGCTCGCTGGTGAGCCCATCATTGCCAAGCTGACCAAGGCACCTGGCAACGATGCCGCCATCGGCGGTCTCAAGGTGGTGACCGAGAACGGCTGGTTCGCGGCGCGCCCCTCCGGTACCGAGTCCATCTACAAGATCTATATGGAGAGCTTCAAGGGCGACGCGCACCTCGACCTCATCCAGCAAGAGGCCCAGCAGATCGTCTCCGCGGCACTGGCCAAGGCAGGCGTCTAAATTAGGTAGCCATCCTTGAGCCCCTGATGGGGTGGAACGTTGGATATAACAAAGGAGCCATAATGGCTCCTTTTTCATTGTCTGTTTTATGCCAGCGAGTTGTCAGCGCGCCGCCTTCACCGCCAGCCCCAACTGCCATACCGCCATGGCGTAGTGGGTGCTGTGGTTATAGCGGGTGATGGTGTAGAAGTTGGGCAGACCGTACCAGTATTGGTAGCCGGTGCCCACATCGAGGCGCAGCAGGCTCGCTTCGCTGTGGTTGCCGAGGGTGCTGGTGGGGGTGAGCCCTGCGCGGCGCAGGGTAGCGACCGGGTAGCGGGTCTGGAAGCCATGCTCATAGCCGGGCAGTTGGCCCTGACCGCGCACCGCAACCGGTTGGCCTTTCTCCCAGCCGTGGGCCTTGAAGTAGTTGGCGACGCTGCCGATGGCATCTACCGGATCCCACAGGTTGGTGTGGCCGTTGCCATCAAAGTCCACCGCATAGCGCTGGAAGCTGGAGGGCATAAACTGGCCGTAGCCCATGGCGCCCGCATAGGAGCCCTTGGGTTCGGTGGGATCCATCCCCTCGTCGCGGGTCATCACCAGGAAGGCTTCCAGCTCGCTCGTGAAGAACTCGGCGCGGCGCGGATAATCAAATGCCAGAGTGGCCAGCGCATCCAGAATGCGGGTCTTGCCCATCACCCGGCCCCAGCGGGTCTCCACCCCGATAATGCCGACGATGATCTCCGGCGGCACCCCGTAGATCTGCTCCGCACGGTTCAGCTCGCTTGCGTATTCACGCCAGAAGTTGACGCCGTTCTGTACGTTGTCCGGGGTGATGAACTTGGCGCGATAGCGGTTCCAGGCACCGGTCGGGCCAGTGGGCTTCGCGGTGGTCGGCGCCTGGGCATCCATCAGGCGGATGATCCAGTCGTAACGCTCTGCCTGTGCCAGCACCTGATGCAGCTGGGCGTTGTCAAAACCGTGCTTCTCGACCATTTTCTGGACGAACCTGTCCACGTTGGGGCGATTGGCGAAGTCCCCCTTGCTAACCCCTTGTGTATAAACGGGTTTGCTCGATGGCGCCTGATTGATAAAGGCGCTCTTGGGCTGGGGGACGACCACGGGCTTTGGCGCTGGGGCGCTGCTGCAGCCACCGAGCAGGGGGAATAACGACAGAGTGAGAAGAGAGGCAAGGCGACGCATAGGGTTCTCAAAGAGACTGATAAAAGTGCCGTCATGGTAAAACATTGTCATCCCCGTGCAAGTGTTCCGTGTGCCTTGTTTGCCGCCAATTCATCGTGCGATGGATTAGCCCTCCGGTGAGGGCTGTGCTGTTTAGGGCTGGGGGGGACGTAGCGTGTGGTAGCCGCTCCAGAGTCGGGTCAGGGTGGTGATGGCGCAGAGCAGGGCAAAGCCGTAGGCGAGCGGGGCGAAGGCGGCGGGCCACAGGCACATCAGCACAAAGAGGGCGATGGTCTCGCTCCCCTCGGTGAGGCCGCCCAGATAGTAGAGGGATTTGTGGTGGTAGACCGGATTGTCGATGCCCCGCTTGCCCGCCATGATGGCAAACGCCAGAAAGCTCGAGCCGGTGCCCATAAAGGCAAACAGCAGGGTGGCGGCGGGCAGCGCATTGGCGGGGGCGGCGAGGGCAAAGCCCAGCACCACGGCGGCGTAGAAAATAAAGTCGAGGGTGATGTCGAGAAAGCCGCCGCAGTCGGTGATGCCGGTTTCCCGCGCCACGGCGCCATCGAGCCCGTCCAGCAGCCGGTTGAGCAGAATGGCTGCGAGCGCCCATTGATAGCAGCCAAAGGCCAGTAGCGGCAGCGCCAACATGCCGATGGCAAAGCCGGTGAGGCTCACCTGATTGGCACTGATCCCGGCGCGGCAGAGCGGTTTGGCAAGCTGGGTGAGGGGGCTGCGGATCACGGGGATCAGATGGCGATCAAACAAGGTGAACACTCCTCGGTTAACAGTGGCATTCGGTGAGGTTGAGTATGGTGCCCGGTGCGTCTTCCGCATCGTGGGTCACCAAGATGGCGGGGATGGCCAGCGCCTTGATCTGCGCGAACACCAGCTCGCGAAAGGCGGCCCGCAGCGGCTTGTCGAGGCGGGAGAAGGGCTCGTCCAGCAGCAGGGCGTCGGGTTCCGCCAACAGCGCCCGCAGCAGACTGACCCGCGCTCGCTGACCCCCTGACAACAGTTGTGGCAGCTTGTCAGCCTGATCCGCCAGTGCGACCTGTGCCAATGCGGTCAGCGCCTTTTCCCGCCGCGCACGTTTTCCCTTGATGATCGCAGGCATGCCGAACATCAGGTTCTCCGCCACTGTCAGATGGTCGAACAGCAGGTCATCCTGAAACAGCATGCCGATGCGCCGCGCTTGCGCAGGCAAGGTGTTGAGTGGCCGCTCGCCGAGCCTTATCTCCCCCTCCAGCCGGATCGGGCCATTTTCTGTCTGCGCGCTCGGTAGTACCCCGGCCAGCCCCGCCAGCAGGGAGCTTTTGCCGCAGCCGCTTGGCCCCATCAGGGTCAATACCTCGCCGGGGGCCACCTGCAGGGGGGGCAGCGAAAGCAGCAGATTTTCATCAAGGTAAAGTCGAAGAGGCGTGGTGCTCAGCATATGGCTGTTTCCATCGTGAGAGTTCATCGTGAGCCGCCCCCCTTGAGCGCCGGATTGATCCGCGCTGGCAGCCATAGCGCCAGCAGATAGATAACGAGCGGCAGCAGCAGTTGCAGCAGGCCGTAGAGCCCCGCCAGCCGCCGGTTGAGGCCGCTGCCGATGGCCACCGCTTCGGTGGTGATGGTGACCACTCTGCCAGCACCAAAGAGCAGGGTCGGCAGATACTGGGCCAAACTCACCGCCGCCCCGACGCTGAAGGCAAACAGCAGCGGGCGCGCCAGCAGCGGCGCTTTCACTTGCCACCAGGCTCGCCATGGCGTTGCCCCCAGCAGCAGGGCGCTCTGGGTGATCCGTGGATCGAACTGGCGATAGGGGCCGTGCAGACACAAATAGACATAGGGAAAGACAAACAGCAGCTGGCTCCAGAGCACCCAGCCCCAGCCAATGCCGCTGCTTATCGAGTCATGTGCAAGCCAGTCCAACCCGAGCCGGATACCAAACAGCAGGCTCGCCTGTGGCAGCAACAGCGGCAGGCAGATGAGCCAGAGCGGCCAGGGGCGGCGCCCGGCTTGCGCCTCCAGACTACACACCGCCATCATCAGTGCCAGCAAGCCGCTCACCAGCGCCAGCAGTACGCTGGTTGCCAGCAGTGGCAGCAGGGTTGGCAGCAGATCCAGCCAGTAATGACTGCTCCACTGGCTGGGCCAGAGGGCGGGAAAGGGCCAGCGGCGCGCCAGTGACCAGAGTAGCAGGGCCGCCAGCACCGCCAGATTGAGGGTGATCAGAGTGAGTGCAGAGCCTGCTGCGAGCCGGTTGGCAAAGGAGTGGGACGCAGCTCGTTTGCCATCGAGCCAGCAGCCTTTGCCCACCTCTTGATGAAGCCACTCCAGTAATCTGAGCATGGCGATCAGCAGCGCCGTGATAGCGAGCAGCAGCAGGGCGCCGCTGGCGGTGGCGCCGCGCCAGAGCAGATCCGGATCCTGATACCAAAGCCACAGCCGTACCGCCAGCGGGGCGGGGGTGTCAGGCCCGAGCAGCTGGGCGAGATCCACCACCGCCACTCCGTAGGCCGCCACCGCATAGATGGGCAGGCGCAGGGCAGGCCAGAGGGCGGGCAGCAGCAGGCGCCACCAGATCTGGGGGGCGCTGAAGCCAAGGCTTGTCCCCAGCCACTGCTGGCGTGCCAGCTGGATGGGTTGCTGCGCGGCCATCGCCATCAGCAGCAAAAAGGGGGTCTCCTTGAAAACGAACAGTGCAATCAGCCCGAGCCCCCAAGGATCCCGAATGGTTTGCCAATCGGGGGGAAGATCAAACCCCGTTAGAGCTGGCGAGAGGAGCCGCAGCAGCCAGCCGGAGGGGGCGAGCAGAAAGGCAAAGCCGATGGCAAAGGCGACGTGGGGCATTGCCAGCATGGGCGAGAGCAGACGGCGGAGCAGCCCGAAAGCCCGGCTGTCGCTGTGGGCCAGCAGCAGTGCTGTCATCAGCAGGCTGCCAAGGGTGGAGGCGGCGCCAATCCACAGACTCAGCGCTGCTGAGTACCAAAGACCGGGTTGGGCCAGCAGCAAGGCGAGATGAGAGGCGGCCATCCCCTCCGCCAGCAGTTGCCACAGCCCCGCCAGCAATGGGATGACGAAGAGCGCCAGATAAATGACCGCCATCCCCACATTCATACTGGGGTGGCGTGTCAACCGGCGCCACGGTCGGGAGCGGGTAAGCGGGTGACCAGCAGCACTCATCAGTGGCCGTAGCGCTCGGCCCAGGCTGCTTCCAGCTTGAGCTGCCAGCTGGGGTGAGGCTCGGCCACCGCTTTGAAGCGCAGTGCCGGTTGCTCTTTGGCGGAGTCAGGCAGGGCATCGGCCTGCAGCACGCTGGGATCACCCCAGAAAGCCGGATTGGCTTTTCGTGCCTGCGCCGCCGGGCTCAGCAGGAAGTTGGCCACCACCTTGGCACCCGCACGGGCACTGGCGTTGAAGGGGATGGCGAGAAAATGGCTGTTGGTGAGCGCCCCTTTCTCCATGGCGACTGCCTCCACACTGGGGGGCAGGGCACCAATCTGAGCGGCGCTCTGCGCCTCCTGCGGGTTGAAGCTGATGGCCATGGCCAGTTCGCCATCATCGAGCAGTTGGCGGGTCTCGGCGGCGCTGGTAGGGAACAGTTTACCCTTGCGCCAGAGCGCCGGGTGCAGCTCATCGAGCCAGGCCCAGAGCGGGGCGGTGAGTTGGGCAAAATCGCTCTCGGTCGCCTCCCGATAGAGGGGGGCGGGATCCAGGGTCAGCTCCAGCAGGATCTGCTTGAGGAAACTGGAGCCATGGAACTGGGGCGGCTTGGGATAGGTGAAGCGGCCGGGATGGGCCTTGGCCCATGCCAGCAGGGCTGCAGCCGAGGTGGGCGGGCTGGCGACCTCTTCGGTATCGACCATCAGATTGAGCTGGCCGATGCCCCAGGGGGCTTCCAGCCCTTCCACCGGCAGGGTGAAGTCCTCACTCACCGGCAGGCTGCTGTCGACCAGCGCCATGTTGGGCAGCTCGGCGGTAAAGGGAGCGCCAAGCAGCCCCTGCTCCTTGAGCGCCTTGAAGTTCTCGCCGTTGACCCAGAGCAGGTCGATGGGGCCGCCAGCTTGCTTGCCCGCCTGCTTGTTGGCCAGCAACTGGCTGACGCTCTGGGCAATGTCATCCACCTTCACCTGCACCAGTTTGACCTGATAGTCGCGCGCCAGCTCCTGCCCGGCCCACACCAGATAGGCGTTGATCTCCGGGCTGCCGCCCCAGGCGTTGAAGTAGACGGTCTGTCCCTTCGCCTCCTCAAGGGTCCGTTGCCAGTTATCGTCTGGGTTGGCCGCCAACAGCGGGCCGCTGGCCAGCAGGGGCAGGGCGCACAGCAGCGCATTTAGCCGCTGTTTGAGCCGAGATCTGCAGTGTGAGTTGAGGTGTGAGCAGAGCTGTGAGAATGGCTTGAGCATAAACGTTTCTCTGGTTGTCAGGCGCCACGGCGCCAGCGGTGATAACGGGCCAGCAACGCCAGCACCCGGGTGGGCTGGTGGGCCCGTTTCCATTCACCCGCCACATATTTGTTCCCCTCCATCAGGGTGGGATAGGCGTGAATGGTGCCGAGGATCTTGCCAAGGCCAAGGCGGTGACGCATGGCGAGCACGAACTCGGCGATCCGCTCACCGGCGTGAGTGCCCACTATGGTGGCGCCAAGGATAGTATCCTTGCCCGGCACGGTCAGCACCTCGACAAAACCGTGGCGCTCCCCATCGGCAATGGCACGATCCAGCTCGGCCAGCTCGAAGCGGGTCGCCTCGAAGGAAATCCCCTGCGCCTCGGCTTCCTTGCGATTGAGGCCGACCCGGGCAATCTCCGGCGTGGTGTAGGTGGCCGCCGGAATGACCCGATAGTCGGCCCGAAAGCGCTTGAACTGACCAAACAGGGCATTGACCGCCGCATACCAGGCCTGATGGGCGGCGAAGTGGGTGAACTGGTAAGGGCCCGCTACGTCTCCCACCGCCAGTATGCTGGGGAAGTTGGTGGTGAGGAAGCCATCGACCGCTAGGGTGCCGCGGGGGGCAAGCTCGACCCCCAATGCTTCGAGCCCGAAGCCGCTGACGTTGGCGACCCGACCCAGTGCCAGCAGCAGCTGATCGCCTTCAACTATTTGCGTCTCGTCGCCACGGCGCAGTTGCAGTCGGATGGGGAGATCCCCCTCGGCTGCGGGCAGATAGTCGGCTCGTTCGGCGCGCCAACCGGTGAGTAGCTGCACGCCATCGCGGCTCATCTGCCCGGCCAGCGCATCGGCGACCGCTCGATCTTCGCGGGGCAGCAGTTGCTCCGAGAGTTCCACCAAGGTCACGGGAATGCCGAGCAGAGCGAAGCTCTGGGCCAGCTCGCAGCCGATGGGGCCACCGCCCAGCACCAGCAGGCGGCGCGGCGGGGTGCGCAGCTGCCAGAGGCTATCCGAGGTGAGGTAAGGCACCTGATCCAGCCCCGGCAGCTTGGGCACCAGCGGCCGAGCGCCGGTGGCGATAACGATATGGCGGCTGGCAAGGCGCTTGCCGTTAACCTCCACCTCCCAGGGGGAGACCAGCCGCGCCTCTCCTTCGATGCACTCCACTCCAAGCCCCTGATAGCGTTCGATGGAGTCGTGGGGCTCGACCTCCTTGATCACCTCAGCCACCCGTGCCATCACCGCCGCAAAATCGGCGCGGGAGTGGCTTTGGCTAAAGCCCAGCTCGTCGGCTTTACGCTGCTCTGCGGCAAAGCGGGCGCTTCGGATCAGCGCCTTGGAGGGGACACAGCCGCTGTTGAGGCAATCGCCCCCCATCTTGTGCTTCTCGATGAGCGCCACCTTGGCCTTCACTGCTGCCGCGATATAGCTGGTAACCAACCCACCTGCACCGGCACCGATCACCAGCAGGTTGTAGTCATAGCGAGCGGGTTTACGGTAAGGGGCGAGCAGGCGCCGTTGGGCGAGGTGTGTGGTCAATTTCTTGACCAGCCAGGGCATCAGCCCCAGCAGGGTCAACGCGACCATCAGGCCGGGGGAGAGAATATTGCCGGTGCTGGTCAACTGGCCAAGCTCGCTGCCCGCCAGCACATAGACGAAGGTGCCGGGCAGCATGCCAAGCTGGCTGACCCAGTAGTAGGTGCTGACTCTGATGGAGGTGAGCCCCATCAGCAGATTGACCAAAAAGAAGGGGAAGATGGGGATGAGGCGCAGGCTGAGCAGATAGAAGGCTCCCTCCTTCGCCATGCCGGACTGAAAGGTGGCCAGTTTGTCGCCAAAGCGCTGCTCAACCCAGTCGCGCAGCAGAAAGCGGGCGCTGAGAAAGGCTAGGGTCGCGCCTAGGGTGCTGGCAAAGGAGACCAGCAGCAGCCCCCAGGCGACGCCGAACACAGCGCTGCCACCCAGAGTGAGCAAGCTGGCGCCGGGCAGGGAGAGGGCTGTGCTCAGCACATAGACAAGCACGAACAGCAGGCTGGCCGAGACAAAGTGGCTGTCAACCCATTGCGCCACTGCCGCCTGCTGGGCCTGCAAGGCGTCCAGAGTGAGGTAACGGCCAAGATCGAGAGCAAAAAAGGTGCCGATAAGGCCCCCCATCACCAGTGCAAGCAGCAGGCGGGTCCGGTTCATCAGGCGTCCTTGCTGTCTGGCTGGGCAGGGCGTTCCGGTTGCACCGGCAGCTGACAGAAGCCCTGCGGCGCGATATCGAGGGCGGCGTTGAACTTGGCCGACATGTTCTGGAATGCGATAAGGCCGGTCAGCTCCACCATGGCATCGTCGTTGAACCAGGGCTTGAGGCGGGCTGCCTGCTCATCGCTCACCCCATCGAGGCCAGTCATCGCTTCGGTGTAGTCGAGCACCGCTTTTTCCCGCTCGTCGAACAAGGGGCTTTCGCGCCAGTTGGCTAGCGCCTCCACCTTCTCGCTGGAGCCGGCTCTCTTTACCAGGGTCATGGCATTGATGTCGACGCAAAAACGACACCAGTTGAGCTGGGAGACCCGCACCGTCACCAGCGAGCGCAGCACGGGGTCGATGGGGGAGCGCTTGCGGTTGATGACGCCGTAGAGGGTGGCGACGGCGGCAAAGAGGCGCGGCGAGCGGCCCCAGCACTTGCCCGGAATAAGCACCTGACCATAGTTGCGCTTTTGCAGCCAGAAAAAGGGGCGGATAAACCAGGCATATTCCCGGTCGGGTTTGACCTCAACGCGCATCAGTTACCTTCTTGTTGTTTCACACTTACGGTTTCAAGTTGGGTTTGTAGGCCTGACCGAGGCGCTCGTTCAGGCGGGTCAGGAAATCCTCGATCCGCGCCCGGTTGGTGCCCAGATCGCTTTGCCCCTGACGGGAGGCTGATCGCATATCGATGCGGGTCTCTTTGGGGCCAGCAAAGACTCGCAGCGCCACATCATCCTGAAAGCCGAACCAGCCGGTGGTAACCACCGCATCCAGACCGTCGGGGCTGGGTCGTACCTGCCAGCCCAGCTCCTGCATCAGTTCGTTGGCTTCAATCACCACTTCGGCAGGAGAGGCCCTGGTAAAGAGAGGACCGGGTTTTGCCTCAACTGCTTTCAGCGGAGCGCTATTTATTGGCAGATCCTGCGCTGTTCTCAGCTCTGCCGCCCAGCGTAGCTGGGGGGGATTGTAGGGATCTGTGCTCACATCGTTGATCAGCGGCATGCGCAGCGCCTGTGCCACAAATGTCAGGGGCAGCAGTAGCGGTAAGGCGCCAAGGCCGCTGGCGTAGCGGTTGCGGCTCCAGGGCAGACGCACCAGCAAGATCAGGGAGACAAGGGCTCCGATGAGACAGATCGCAAAACCTATCCACCAGGGCCAGAGATGAAGGCGGCTGCCGAGGGCGCCAGCGAGCGGGAGTAACCAGGCCAGCAGGGGCCACAAGCAAGAGCGGGGCATAGCACGGGATCCATCGTCGAATGTGGACAATGCCGAGAAGGATAAACTTAATTGCCTGATAACGTTAGTAAATTGATGAGAGTTTGGCGTGGTTTTGGTCAGTTTTGCGAGGGGAATGCAGAGGGAGGTGAAGCCCGCCTGACGGGAGCTTCACCGAGAAAATGGTCAATTGCAATGACTTAGTTGCGATAGAGCACTTTGATCAGATGGAAGCCGAACTTGGTGCGCACCGGCCCCAGCACCTTGAGCAGTTCGCCTTTGAATACCGCATCGTCAAAGGGCTTGACCATATCCCCCTTGTTGAACTCCCCCAGATCGCCGCTGCGTTTTGCAGAAGCGCAGGTGGAGAAGCGCTTGGCCATCTGGCCGAAGTCGGCTCCCTTCTCGATCTTCTCCTTGATCTCCAGACACTGTTTTTCGGTCTTGACCAGAATGTGCTGGGCACAGGCTTTTTTCATCGGGGCGCTCCTGGGAGTGATGGCGAAGGTTGTTAACGCCAAGGGTGGTGGCAAATCGGGGCGCAAGAGTACCCCAATTTGCCACCGGCGTCAGCCATCACAGCCCGTCACTTGTCGGCGCACGCCAGCACTGTTACTGGCGAGCGCGGGTGGCCAGCATGGCGCGGGGACGCGCTTGCCAGATGATCTCCAGCCCGAGCAGGGCGTAGAGGCTCCAGATGGCCAGCGGATTGAGCCACTCCCCCCCCAGTTGCAGGGTCATCAGGGCGCAACCTGCCAGCAGCAAGGTGATCCCCGGCAGCCGCCAGTGGACGGGCAGGGGGGCCAGCAACGCCATCGCCAGCAAAATGCCGAGGCCAAACGGCAGGTTCAGGGCGGTAAAGGCCAGCGCCTGTTGGCCACCCATGCCGGTCAGCAGGGCCAGCAGAGCGCTGCAACAGGCGAGAAAGGTGATGAACTCGAGACGATCGGCAATATAGTCAGCCATCTGTTCGCTACGTGCATGCATGATGTGTCTCCTTCAGTTGATGGTTCAAGTGTGAGGGAGGGACGTCTGTAAAGGCAGCGGGATAATTCGATTGCGCTGAACGAGCAATTCTTAATCACCCGCTACGGCGGGCTTTAGGGTGTGCCGGGCCTGTTAAACGGTGAGGGTGGGGCGATGCCGACAAACTCTGTCGTGGTGGGTTTCTGGTTGCAAAGAGAGGAGGAGAGGTGACAAATGGTGCCTGATGGTGGGGTGAGCCTTATTCAGGGCAGGTCAATTCGCTTCCATCGGGAAAGCGGGCGGCGTCATTGTCACCAAAATGTGTGATTTGTGGTCAACCTCTTAAAAGATATGGCGAATTTGCCAATGGCGCCGCGCTGTCGCTGGCCGATGCCTATGTTAGGATAAGGTTCGCCATTTTTCTGGCGCGCATTTTTGTGTCGCGGCCATGCACTGCATGGCGTGCTGCGCCGCATTCGGGGTTGGCCCGAAAGGGCGCTGGTTTCCTTCACCACAGATTCAGGAATATTGACCTTTGACAGGATGCATTTCATCCCTGCTGGCAGGGCGTTCACTGTCCGGCCCTGCGTTTCGCCGCGGCCTGCGGGTACTGGGGGTGGGCCTGTTGCTGTCGCTGCTGGCTTCGCCCGCGTTTGCCGCCAAGCTCACCTATCAGGTCAAGGGGTTGAAAGGGGAGAACAAGGATAACGTCGAAGCCTACCTCAATGCCCTGCCAGTTTATCAGGAGCGGCAATACCGCCCGGCCCGCGCCAAAATCACCGAGAGCGTGCAAAAGGCGCTGCAGGTTTATGGCTACTACCAGCCGAAAATCACCCTGAGACGCGACAAGAAAACCCCGTCCAAAGTGGTGATTGAGGTGGACAAGGGGGAGCCGGTCATCGTCTCCCGCCTCGATATTCTGCTTGAGGGGGATGCGGGCAGCGATGAGCTCTACAGCGCCCTGCTGGACAAGTTGCCCCTCAAAGAGGGGGAGCCCCTCAACCACGCCAAATATGAATCCATCAAGGCCGATCTGGGCAGTCTCGGGCTGGCCCGCGGTTACTTTGATGCCAAGCTGAGCAAGAGTCAGGTCAAGGTGTTCCCGGACAAGGGGACGGCAGAGATCTTTATTCTGTTCGAATCGGGCCATCGCTACCGTTTTGGCGAGATCCGCTACGACGCGACACCCGAAGCGCTTCACCTTATTCGCCCGCTTATCAACATCAAGAGCGGTGACCCCTATCTCGCCATCCGTCTGGCCGAGATGTCGCAGGATGTCTCCTCCACCAAGCTGTTCCGTCAGGTCGATATCAAGCCGGTATTGAGCGAGGCGAGCAACTATCGGGTTCCCATCGCGGTGACGCTGGATAACCGGGTCGATCACGAAATCGAGACCGGTATCGGTTACGCCACCGACGTGGGGCCGCGGATGAGTGCCACCTGGGAGAAGCCCTGGGTCAACCGCTATGGTCACCGTCTGTTTGCCACCGCCAAGGTGTCGGCGCCGGAGGCAGAGCTCAGCTTCGACTACCAGATCCCGGTGGGTAACCCGCTGCGGGACTACTACTCCATCCAGACCGGTTACCAGTACAAGGACAACAACGATACCCGCTCCGATCTCACTACCATCGGTGTGCACCGCTGGACGCGACGGCCGGAGAGCTGGGATCGGGACGTCTTTATCCGGTTGGAGAACGAGATCTATACCCAGGGCGCCGACGAGGGGAACAGCTTGCTGCTGATCCCGGGAGTCTCCTGGTCCCGGCTGCGGGTGCGCGGCACCCTGGTGCCTGACTGGGGGGATCGCCAGCAGCTGACGCTGGAGTTCTCAGACCCCAGATGGGGCTCCGACATCAGCTTTATGCGGGTGTGGGGGCGCAGCAAGTGGCTGCGAACTCTAGGCGATAACCACAGATTCCTGATGCGGGCAGAGCAGGGGGCCATCATAGGTGACAGCTTCTCGTTGGTGCCGCCGTCTTTGCGCTTCTTTACCGGTGGCGACCAGACGGTGCGCGGCTTTGGTTACGAGAGCATCTCCCCCACCGGGCCGGATGGCAAGCTGACCGGTGGCCGCTACACCAGCGTGGCCAGTCTGGAATACAACTACCGCTTCAGCGAGAAGTGGCTGGGGGCCATGTTTGTGGATGGCGGTACCTCCACCACCGATTACAGCGAACCCTGGAAAATAGGTACCGGCGTCGGTGTGCGCTGGGTCACCCCCATCGGTCAGGTCAGGCTGGATCTGGCGGTCGGGGTATCAGAGGAGGACAAGCCCTTGCGGCTGCATTTCGCATTGGGGCCTGAATTATGATGTTGTCTAAACGCTATTTTATTTGGCCGCTGCGGCTGTATCTTGCGCGGGGGTCTGCATTGTGATCTGGCTAAAACGCATTTTTCTCTGGCTGATGGGGCTGGTGTTCCTGCTGCTCATCGGCGTCAGCCTGCTGGGCTTTACCCATCAGGGCAACAAGTGGTTGTGGCAACAGGCCAAGGGGGCGTTGCCCTCTCTCAAGGGGGAGCTGGTGGCCGGTCAGCTTGGCTATGGCTGGACCCTGGAAGGGGCGGGCTGGCAGGATGAGCTGGTGGATGTTACGGTGGAGCGCGCCGTGCTCGATTGGGATCTGGGCAAATTGCTGCAGGGCAAGCTCTGGATAAAATCCTTGGAGCTGACCCATCCGGTGGTCAAGGTAGCCGACTCCGAGCCAGCACCGGAAGAGCCTTCCGAACCCTTTGTCTGGCGCCCGCTGCCACTCAAGATCCAGGTCGATAGCCTCAAGGTAGCCGATCTCGATCTAGCGGTGCCCGGTGTGGCTGTGACCCTGGGGTCCCTCGATATCGGCGCTACCCTCAACCGCAAGGGGCTGATTATACGCGGCCCGGTGCTCGATAACCTGAAGGTGACGCTGGATGACGCGGCACCCGCCAGCGCAGCCAAATCTGCCAAGCAGCCGGCCGCTAACGAGAAGCAAGCCGGTGCTGCGGTGGCGCGCAACGACAAGGCCAGCGCCGAGACAGCCAAACAGGGCAAAGGGACGCCAGCTGCGAACACGGCAAAGGCTGCCCCCATTCTCCTGCCCGCCGTTCATCTTCCTTTCCCCATCCAGCTGGAAGGGGTCAGCGCGACCTGGGTGCAATATAAGCAGGGCGAGCTGATTGAAGGGCTCGACAGGCTGCTGCTGTCGGCCACTGCTGCCGACGATCGCATCGAGGTGCGCGAGTTCTCGCTACGCCACGCCATGGCCGATCTGGCGCTCAAGGGCCATATCCAACTCAGTGACGACTACCCGCTGGCGGTGACGCTGGATGCCAAGGCCCGCAAGGGACTGCTGGATGGCGAGTTGCAAGGGGAGCAGGCCACGCTGGCGCTGAACGGTTCGGTTGGCAAGCTGGGGTTGGCGTTGTCGGCCAAGGGGCCGGTTGCCGCCAATCTCAAGGGCTCGCTGGCCGCCCTCGACCCAGATCTGCCCTTTGATCTGGCCCTCGACTGGAAGAGCCTCGGTTGGCCGTTGCACAAGCCTGCCAAAGATGAGCCGAGCTATCGGCTGGACAAAGGGAGCCTGATTGCCAAGGGCAAGCTCTCCGGCTATCAGTTTGCCCTCAATACCTCCGGCAAGGGAACCGATGTCCCCCCCTTCAAGCTCGCGCTGGACGGGAAGGGGGATCTTGAGCGGCTCAGCAAGATCGCCTTACAGCTCAACGCCCTCAAGGGGGAGCTGAAGCTCGATGGCAAGCTCGCCTGGAACAAGGGGATCGAGTGGCAGGGAACCACACTGTTCAAGGGGATCAATCCGGCCGAGCTGCTGCCCGAGCTGAAAGGGACGCTGGCCGGTGACCTGGAGAGCCGTTTCGTGATGAACGAAGCGGGCCACTGGGAGCTGAAACTGCCCAAGCTCAAGGTGGATGGCAAACTCAACCAGTACCCGCTGGCCCTCAAGGGGGAGCTTAGCGGCAACGACAAGATGGAGTGGCTGATCCCGGCGCTCTCGCTGCAAAGTGGCCCCAACCAGTTGCAGGCCAAGGGCAGTATCAGCAGCGCCCAGTGGAAGCTCGATGCCAACCTGCAGGCTCCCCAGCTGGGGGGCATCTATCCCGGCCTGAAAGGAGATATCAAGGGGCAGGTGAAGGTCAGTGGCAATCAGCAGACGCCAAAAATCGATGCGGATCTCGCCTCCGAGCGGCTCTACTATGCCGGCACCGACCTGAAGGGCATTAGCCTCAAGGGCAATGCGGTGATCGGCGCCAAACCGGCCGGTGAGCTCGCGTTGTTGGTGGCGCAGCTGAAACAGGGGGAGACCAAGCTCAGCCAGATGGCCCTGAACCTCAGCGGCGATATCAGTCAGCATCTGTTGACCCTGACCATGAAGGGTGACCCTGTTGCGGCCAACCTCAAACTGGGTGGCGGCGTGCGCGGGGATCACTGGCGCGGGGCGCTCTCCGAGTTGCAGTTGAAAACCCCGCTGCGCCGTTGGGACTTGAGCTCCCCCTGGGCACTGGATCTCGATCTGCCGCGTCAGCGGCTGGCGATGGGGGATCTCTGCCTCGGCTCCCAGGGGGCCAGCCTCTGCGTCAAGGGGAGTCAGGTCTCCGCTGCGCAGGGGACTCTGGAGTTTGCCCTGAGCGAGTTTGATCTCAAGCGGCTACGCCCCTGGTTGCCGGACAACTTCCGCTGGCAAGCGATGCTCTCGGCTGATGGCCGCGCCAGCTGGCGCGGCCATCAGCCGACCCTGCATGCGGTGGTACGCACCACGCCGGGCACTTTTGTGGCAGATGGCCTCAAGACCGACTATCAGCAGCTGGCTCTGGCCCTTGATTTCGAGCGGCAGCAGGCGGCCATTCGCCTCGATTTTGCCTCCAAGCAGATCGGCAATATCGATACCGACCTGCTGATCAGGGAGCCTGCCGGTCGCGGTCTGCTCGGCGGTCAGCTCAAGTTTGACGATCTCAAGCTCAATACCTTTGCGCCGCTGATCCCTGAGGTGCGCTCCCTGCAAGGGATCATCTCCGCCGATGCCCGTTTCGACGGCACCCTGGCGGCGCCCCTGCTGTTTGGCCAGCTCAACCTGCGTGACGGTGAAGTGCAGACCCACTCCGATATGGTGACCCTGACCAAGTTGGTGACCCGCCTCAAGATCGAGGGCAACCGCGCCGAGCTCGATGGCTCCATGCTGGTGGGCAAGGGGCCGCTGGCGTTGGGCGGCTGGCTCAGCTGGGCCAAGATGCCGGTCAGCGGCAGCCTCACCATTCAGGGTAAGGATCTGGAGGCACAATATCCGGGCATGGGCCGGGTCAGAGTCTCGCCCGATATCGCGGTGTCGCTGGGGGAGGAGACCCGCATTACCGGTCAGGTGGATATTCCCTGGGCGCGCATTCTGGTCAAGAGCCTGCCGGATTCGGCAGTGGCGGTCTCCGACGATGTGACCGTGGTCTATGACGATCTGCCCCCTGCACCCAAGCAGGCCAGCCTGCCGCTGGCGATGAAGGTGGCGATCCGCCTTGGCAACGATGTGAAGCTCGATGCCATGGGGCTTAAGACCGATGTTTCGGGCGGTCTCAATATCCGTCAGGATCCCGAGAAGCCGCTGGCAGGCAACGGCCAGTTGGTGCTGAGCAACGGCCGCTTCAAGGCCTATGGTCAGAACCTCATCATCAAGGAGGGGCGGATCCTCTTCTCCGGTCCGCTGGATCGGCCGTTCCTCAACATCGAGGCTAACCGGGATCCCGATACCATCGAGGGTCAGGTGACGGTCGGGGTGCGGGTGACTGGCCCTGCCAGCAAGCCGGAGATCACTGTCTACTCAGAGCCGCAGATGGCGCAGTCGGAACAGCTCTCTTATCTGCTGCGCGGCAAAGGGTTGCAGACCGGCGGTGAGGATGGCGGTTTCAACGGTCTGCTGGTGGCCGGAGCGGTGAGTCAGGCCAACGGCGTGGTGTCGAGCATCGGCGAGTCGCTGGGGATGAGCGATGTCTCCCTCGATACCGCGGGCAGTGGCGACAACACCCAGGTGACCCTGTCGGCCTATCTACTCCCGGGCTTGCAGTTCCAGTACGGGGTCGGGGTCTTCAGCCCCATCGCCGAATTCAAGCTGCGCTACGAGGTATTGCCACGGCTCTATCTACAGGCGATGAGCGGAGTGGCTCAGGCGGTTGATATCTTCTATCGCTTTACCCTGTAACGCGTCACTCTGTAGCAAGGCAGAGATGAGAGTAAAACGGGAGGCGCAGGCCTCCCGTTTTTATTGCGTGATTGGCAGCAGGCCACTGCTATAAGGCACTGGAGGGAAGAGAAATAGCAGATGGGGCAGGCCAGATATGCGAAAACCCGGCGCCAGACCGGGTTTGCTGAATGATGGTGGAGGGAGAAGGATTCGAACCTTCGAAGGCAGAGCCGTCAGATTTACAGTCTGATCCCTTTGGCC
>NZ_JAAKVA010000012.1:0-142877 GCF_049175415.1 Aeromonas sp. 600527
TCGAGTCAAGCCTTATTTTCAAAGGCTTTTCGAGGTTGCCGACTTGGCTTTCTGCGTTGCCGCTTGCCCTGTCGATGTGGCGCATTATAGAGATCCAGCTCACATTGGCAAGGCTTTACCGCAATAAAATTGCAAAAAAGTGCAATTTATTGGTTATTCATATCAATACACAGTCTTTACACAGACTTACCCACAGCCAGAGGTGGGGTTAGGACGTTTTACACCGGATAAATGCCTCACAAGGGTACTGGCCTGGCACTCATCCATCATCGCCGCACTGTCGCGTCTAACGCGCAGCGCCCTCGGCATCTTCTATATAAAGAGGCGTATAAGGCATATATAGAAGCGCTTATCCCAATCCAGCCTCTTTGACCCAGCACGCTATCAGCTCGCTGGCAGGAAGATCCCTGCAACCCGATACATTCTGGCCAGCCCAGAGCTGAGAGAAGCCACTGTCCCCCGCCTTCTCGGCGGCAGCGCGCAGCGGTGCCAGTGCGCCACTGGCATAGGGGAAGTGAGGGGCAAGATCCGAGAGCGGGCCCAGCTCTTTCATAAGACGGTTGACGATCCCCCGCGCCGGACGGCCACTGAACAGATTGGTCAGTGCCGTCTGCTGGCCCTCTGGTGAATGGATGGCGGCGCGATGCAACGCCGAGGTGGTCGCTTCATGGCAGCAGAGAAAGGCCGTGCCCATCTGCACGGCGCTCGCCCCCATTGCCAACGCGTTGGCGATCCCCTTGCCATCGACGATACCGCCAGCGGCAATCACCGGCAGATCGGTCACCGCGAGGATCTGCGCCAGCAGGGTCAATGTGCTCTGCTGCAAGGCGAGATCATCGGAGAGGAAATGACCGCGATGACCACCCGCCTCCAATCCCTGAGCGATGATGGCATCGGCGCCGTGTTGAGCGAGCCATACGGCCTCCGCCACCGTGGTGGCGCTGGCCAAGACCTTGGCCCCCGCAGCCTTCACTTGAGCAAGCAGCTCGGGCGCGGGCAAGCCGAAGTGAAAGCTGACCACCGCCGGTCTGAACTCGGTCACCATGGCGGCATGCTCCTCATTGAAAGTTGCACGGCTTGGCGCCATCGTGACCGCTGGGGGAAGTATGCCGAACTCGGCATAGTAGGGAGCAAGGCGCTGCTGCCAGCTGGCCAGAGCAACGGGATCAGGTTCCCGTTGCCGATAGCAGAAGAAGTTGATGTTAAATGGCCCAAGGCCGCTTTGGGTAAGTCGTCCCAGTTCGCTGCGCAGCTCCGCTGATGTGAGCATGGCGGCAGGCAAGGAGCCTAAGCCGCCCGCACGGGTCACGGCCAGCGCCAGCTCGCTTCCCTGCACACCGGCCATCGGCGCCTGAATGATGGGATAACGCATCCCCCAGTTCGGTAAAGAGGCTCATCCATTCACCCCGTTTGTCGCATCCGCCGCCAGATGTGCGCGGGCCAGCGCAATGGCGCCGTCGATAGCACTGCGCGCCTGCGGGCTGTTCTGCCAGCAAGTCGAGCCCAGCATGCTGGCCACCAGCTGGACGATATGGGTGGTGTCGGCCTCGGCCAATCCGGCCAGGGTATGGTAGCCCAGCTGTTCGAGCCGCCCGATAACGGTCGGCCCTACCCCTTTCACGCCGAGCAGCATTGCCCGCTCTGTCGGGCCAAACCGGTTGTTGACATCCATCTGTCAGACTCCTTTCCGATAACCGTGGTTACACATCAGGCCCGCAAGGGGCCCGATGGAGAGAGTGGAGGCTTAACGCACACTGCGCAGCAGGAAGTCCGGCTGACCACAGGAGCGACGCTCACGCTTTTGCATCTCGGCGGAGCAGGTGACCGCATCCGTCCCCTCTTTATTGACGCAGATGTAGATCTCCCGCAGGAAGCGGCCACCATCGGCGCACGCTACCGTGATGTTGTCGGGGGCCAGCCACTGGTTGGCGCTCGCCAGATCGGCCTTGAGCTGGAAAGTGCTCTTGCGCAGCGGCTCTTCCGGGGATTGATAGGCCGCCGGGATCTTCACTTTCTGGCGCAGGTCGCTTGCCAGCTGATGAAATTGGGGCTGACTCAGGCCGGAGCAGGTGCCGTGCTTCTCCCACTCATGGCGATAGAGGAAACGGCTGGGGTAGAGGCCGGCAAACTTCTGCTCCATGTTGGCGTCGAGCCGTTCGCGGGTGCAGTTGCTGGGGTAACCGCGATCGTACTGGGGCCAGAGCCCGTGCAGCACGAACCCCAGCTTGCGGGAACACTGGTCCCGATCCGCCGGTTTGATGGCACAATGCTCTGGCGACCAGGAGAGCGCCAGCGCATAGTAATCAAAGTCGCCCGCAACCCCTTTGGCCTGTGCGGCCGAGGAGAGCAACAAACCACCCGCCAGCAGGGCAATCATCTTCTTCATCTATATATGTCCATTTCAACCAACTCGGGAATGGCTGCAATGCTCCCATATTCCAGCGCGCGGAAACAGTGCTCCCACCAAGGCTTGCGACAAGGGTCAGACCACTTCTGGGTTTCCCCGGATAATAACGAGGCGTAAGCTGGCATCCTGGCGCCGGGTGCGCCACTGCATCATTTCAAGCAACCACAGGATGTCACATGATCCGCAAGAATCCCTCCGGCCATCTGCCTGTCATCGACGAATCTGCCTATATCGACAAGACCGCCATCATCTGCGGCAAGGTGATCATCAAAGAGAATGTCTTTGTCGGCCCCTATGCTGTGATCCGCGCCGACGAGGTGGATGCCAACGGCGAGATGGAGCCCATCGTCATTGGCGCCAACTCCAACATCCAGGATGGCGTGGTGATCCACTCCAAATCCGGCGCAGCCGTCACCATCGGCGAGTACACCTCCATCGCCCACCGCTCCATCGTCCACGGGCCGTGCGAAGTGGGGAACCGGGTCTTTATCGGTTTCAACAGTGTGCTGTTCAACTGCCATATCGGCGATGGTGCCGTGGTGCGTCACAACTCGGTGATCGATGGCTGCGATCTGCCGCCGGAGTTCTACGTCCCCTCCACCACCCGCATCAACCAGCAGAGCGATCTGACCCATATCCCACGGGTTTCGGTGGATGCCGCCGAATTCTCCGAAGACGTGGCTCATACCAATATCGATCTGGTCAAAGGGTACAAGGCGCTCTCCAACGAGTTCTGATCCCTTTCTTTACTACCAGGGAACAAAACGGGCGCCGAGGCGCCCGTTGCTATTTCTATCTCTACTTATATACATGCGGATCAGGAGCACTTCTTCAGGCTGATATGCCAGTTGGCGCCGGATTGCACCTGATGCTTGGCGGCAAAGCTGTCCATGTTCAGCGCCACCGACACCTGTAGCAGGCTGTTGAGGTAGACCAGTGGCTGACCTTCCGGCACGTCACCGAAGCTGCTGACGTAAGGCGCCTTGCCGTCATATTTGACCACATCCCCTTCGCGGATCTTGATGCAGGCGTTATCTCCCTTGTTGATCCCCGCCTTGGTCAGCAGCGCATCGTCGATGTTGGTCCAGACGTTGCCGTACTGCACATCGAGGATCGGGATAGTGCCCTTGAGGGTGCCATCCTTCTCGGCTACTGCAGGCTGATAGGGGATCTTCACCACTTCGGCGGGCAGCAGCGGGCCGACCTGCTCATAACTGATGGCGCCGGAGGCGAGCCGTGCGCCGGTATAGGCGTACACATCGCGGCCGTGGAAGGTGTAGGACTTCTCGGAGCCCTTCAGGCGATTAAGTTTTTCGTCGATCTGGCGCACGGTGTCGATGCCGAAGTGCTCGGCCACCAGGGTCAGGGTGCCGTTGTCCGGGGTCACGATGTAGTGGCCGCTCCTGGTCTTGAGTACTACTGACTTGCGCTCGGTGCCGACACCGGGATCAACCACGCTGACAAACACTGTGCCCTTGGGCCAATACTGCAGGGTCTGGTAGAGGCGGTAGGAGGCTTCCCAGATGTTGTAAGCCGGGATCTCGTGGGTCAGGTCATAGAGCGGCAGGGTGCGATCCACCCCGAAGGCAACCCCCTTCATGGCCGATACGGCGCCATCTTTGAGGCCGAAATCGGTCTGGATCACCAGCGCTTCGTTGGCGGCGGCGATGCCGCTTGCCAGCATGAGGGCGAGCGCAATGGCGCGGGGAGCGGTACGAATATCCATATCTGAACTCCTGAATCATCTGAGGATAACGAAACGGAAATAGCCATTTAGACATCCAGACTGCCACCAATGGATTTTTTTGCAAGGGGTTTGCAACAAAGTGAGGGACGACTCGCAGAAATTGTGCTCGCCAAACGTCGGCGGCGGGGGTATCAAAGGCAGAATGGGAAAACGTTTACAATACAGGAGCTCAGCACCATGACACAACCCGTACCGGAGATGATGACCCTGCTGCTGGAGATTGGTGAACAGAGCAGCCAGCTCTGGCTGAGCCAGCCAGATGCGGCCCCGTCACACTACCCGCTGGCCTTTGGCACCCACGCCATCCAGCCCGGGCCGTTTCGCCACGCGCCACCCACCCCGCTCGAACTGGAGCGGGCCATCATGGTGGTGGAAGATGAGTTGATGCGCATCGCCCCGCAGATCCCGCCCGGCTTGCAGCTGACCCTGCGCAGCCAGCCGTCGCTGGCCGAAGTGCTGGGGGACAACCAGCTCGACCGGGATCTGGTGGAGCAAGCCTTTGGCCAGCTGGCCGCCATGGCGGAAGGGGATCCCCTCGCCGCCAGCTTGCTGCCCCGCGACGAGCACTTTGCCGCCGTGCTGCTGATCGTCAGAGAGTGGCTGCACCATCTGGCCAGCGAGAGCGTGCTGATCGTGGAGTAGGGCTAAATAAGTGGTGAGGTCTTCAGCTTCAGGCAAGGTTTGTCGGTGAATCCTGTCGGAATTTCATTCGCGTATACTTTGCCCGTATGGCGCCCACGCCCCTATCGGTACTCTAACCAGACACCTATGACCTTATTTTCAGGTAACCCCCCAGCCTTGCGCTGGCCACCGGCGTTTGCTCGCCAGTTCATCGTCAAAGTGGCCGGATTGGCCCTGCTCGCCCTGACCGGGTTGGGCACTGTCTTCTACTACACCTATCTCACTATCCAGCACGACATGGATCTCATCACAGCCCGCCAGAAAAATGTGTTCGAGGTCTTCTACCAGCGAGCCAAGATCCTCAAGGTGGAGAACATCACCAGCTATCTGGCACAACACCATCTGCTCGATCCGCCACCGCCCCCGAATAGCGTCGGCAGCGACTATCTCTACGGGTATGACCTCAAAAGCAAATACCGCTTTGCCGATATTCCGCTGCAATACCCGGCCGCCAATCTCCTCAACACCTTCCGCTATGCCCTCTCCTATCCGGAGGTGATTAACATCTACACCATCTGGAATGACTACCGGCTGATCGGCATGGTGGCCGACAACAATGTGCTGCCCGCCAGACTGGCGCCGATCAAGGTGGATCTGATGACCCTGCCCGCCTGGTATCACTACTTCGGTTGCGCCAGCTTTGCCCCCGGCCGCCCTTTGTGCAGCACCGATGAAGCCTTTGTCTCCGATATCGAGATCGATAGCTTCAGCATGCGCAACACCATAGTGATGTACTTCCCCTTCATCCATCAGTCGGGACACGGCGGTTACAAATACGGACTGCTCGGTATCGACATCGCCGTCGATGAAGCATTTAACGATGTACTGCACCCCTTCGACACCATCAACCCGACCCGCACCAACATATCGTTTGAAGCCGCCGAGCCCTGCAGCCCGAGGCATCTCTGCCTGAGCAAACCCTTTATGCGCACCAAGGCGGGGGATGATCTCTATCTGAAGTGGTCCTACAGCTGGTTTGATTTCGTCAAGCTGGCCCTGCATGGCGCAGCATTCAAGGTCTATCTCATCGTGCTGTTGCTGGGCATGGTGGCCTGGAAGCAGATCTACCTGCGGCTGCGCACCTTGGCGCACACCGACCACCTGACCCGGCTGCCACGCAGAGATGTACTCTGCCAGAGTCTGCTCCACGAGCACGACTACCTGATGATCCTCGATATCGACAACTTCAAATCGATCAACGACACCTATGGCCATGGCGTCGGGGATCTGGCACTGGTTGCCTTTGCCCGCCATCTCAGAAGCAATATCCGCAAGGTGGACAGCGCCATCCGTTGGGGCGGCGAGGAGTTTATCGTGCTGTTCAAGGGGATGGAGGATGACGAGATGATGATCCACTCCGCTGGCCGCCTGCTGGATCGCCCATTGGGGATCCCCGAGCTGCCCACCCCCATCACCTTCTCCGCCGGGATGATCCGCATTCGCGACTACCTCACCGTCACCGAGGCAGTGCATCTCGCCGACGAGCTGCTCTACCACGTCAAACAGCAGGGCAAGCACAACATCGCCTGCTACGAGGGCAAAGCGATCCGGCTGATCCGCCCGTTGCCGGACGACGCAGAGGCATAGCCGCCTTCTGCCGCTCCCCCTGCTTCTGTTACCATCGCGGCCACGATCACTCACTGCATCGTGGCCGCAGGCCGCGATAACCCCGACTGGTGCCCCTATGTCCACAGCCTCCTTTGCCGAACTGGCCCTCTCCCCCCGCTTGCAGCAGACCCTGACCGAGCTCGGCTATGCCGCCCCCACCCCCATTCAGGCTCGCGCCATCCCCGTCATTCTGGCGGGTCGGGATCTGATGGCGGGGGCACAGACCGGCACCGGCAAGACCGCCGCCTTTGTGCTGCCGCTGCTGGAACAGTTGCTTGCGCAGCCACAAGCAGAGCCCCGCCCAATCCGCGCACTGGTACTGGTGCCGACCCGCGAGCTGGCGGTGCAGGTCGCCGAGAGCGTGGCGCGCTACGGCCAGGGCACCGGTCTCACCAGCACGCAAGTCTACGGCGGGGTGAGCATAGCGGCTCAGATAGAGGCGCTTCAAGCCGGGGTGGATCTGCTGATCGCCACTCCGGGCCGTCTGCTCGACCATCTGCGGCAGGGGGCGCTGAGTCTGGCGGAGCTGCGCCATCTGGTGTTTGACGAGGCGGATCGCATGCTCGACATGGGCTTTATGGACGAGATCAAGGCGCTGCTAAAACAGCTCCCGGCGGATCGCCAGACCCTGCTCTTCTCCGCCACCTGCGACGACAACCTGTTTGCCCTCTGCAAGGTGCTGCTGCGTGACCCCGAGCTGATTGAAGTGGCATCGCGCAACACCACGGCGGCTGAGGTGGAGCAGCGGGTCTACACGGTGGACAGCGATCGCAAGCTGGCGCTGGTCGAACACATGCTGAAAGTGAAAAGGTGGGCACCGGCGCTTATCTTCAGCCGCACCCGTCAGGGGGCGGACAAACTGGCCCAGCAGCTTGGCAAGACGGGCATCAATGCGCTGGCCTTCCACGGCGATCTGTCGCAAAGCGCGCGGGAAAAAGTGCTGCTGGAGTTTCGCGCCGGCACCCTGCAGGCGCTGGTTGCCACCGACGTGGCGGCCCGCGGCCTCGACATCACGGATCTCAACTATGTGATTAACCTCGAGTTCCCGTTTGTGGCGGAGGATTACGTCCACCGTATCGGGCGCACCGGCCGTGCCGGCAACAAGGGGCTCGCCATTACCCTGTTCAGCCCGGAAGATGCGCCGCTGCTGGAGAAGGTGGAAGCGGTACTCGACACCCGTTTGCCCCAGCAGTGGTTCCCCGGCTTTGAGCCGGATCTCACCCGCTTCGAGCCCGAGCCGCGCCGCAATAGCAAGGCGGCCCAGAAGCAGCGTGCCAGAAAGCAGGCCCTCGCTGGCAACAAGGGTGGCAAGGGCAAGCGTTAAGCCTGCCCTGCGCCGCCAATAAAAAACGCCCGCACGGGCGTTTTTTGTTATCTGACAGGGGCCAGCTCTTGGCGAGTCACACCCTAATGGGTCGCCAGCACCAGTGGCAGGGATCGCAAGATCTGCCGCTCCGCCAGGGTCGAGAGAATAAACATCACCATATAGCCAAGCCCCAGCGCCACGATAATCGCCACCACGTTGGCGGTGAATTCGGCCACCAGATAGTAGGCCGCAATCAGCGCCACTATGCCTGCCAGCCGGATCAGCAGGCTCTGGGTAAAGTGGCCGTGAGCCTTGATATAGGCGAGCTGATAGCCGTTGAGCATCATAAAGATAAAGAAGATAGAGAAGTGGAACAGCACCGGCACCGCCCCCACGTAGTCAGCGGGGAAGAACAACAGCACCAGCGGCTTGCCCGCCAGAAGCATCAAGCCAAAGAAGGCCAGACTGACGATGGCGGAGAGGCGGAAGATCCAGCGGCGGATCATCCTGATCTGGCGGTGATCGCCATTGCGCAGATTGACCGCCAGCTCCGGCAGCACAAAGCGGTAGATGGGGAAGACAAACAAGGTGGTCATATAGGTGAAGATGGGGCGCACCACCACCTGAAAATCCCCCAGCTCGTCGATGCTGAAGTGGCGGATGGTGAGCAGCACAGTGATGTAGATCATCAGGATACTGGCCCCCGCCTCCAGCGAGGCGGTAAAGCTCTTCTTCACATAGCTCACCATCTCGGGGCCGAGCGCCACCTTGGCCAGCGGCCTGGTGGCGATGGCCCGACGACGCGAAACATACATATAACCGGCGATGGCGAGTGACGAGAAGGTCAGCCCGTAGAAGAGTGAAGCGAGCGCATCCATCCCGAGCCCAAAGTAGCAGGCCATAAACAGCAGACCGTTGGCCAACGGCTCCAGCCAGGTGACCCGGTTGGAGAGCTGATACATCCGGTACATGGCCACCAGATTGGTGAAGTAGACCTTAAGCCCCAGCCCGAAGATGACCCCCACCAGTTGCAGATACTCCACCCGGATATGGAGCCCGTGCTTGATATAGGGGATCACCGCCCCCCAGGTGAGCAACACGATGCCGATGAGGAAGTAGCGAAAGATATTGATGATGTCCCGATCGTTCTTGGTCTGGGAGTAACTCACCACCATGGAAGAGCGAAAACCTGTCATCAGGATAAAGGAGAGGGAAATCAAATCCACCACGCTGTTGAACAGCGCCAGCTCTCCCTTGGCGACCCACTGCGCCAGCCACACCTTGAAGGCGAAGCCAATAACGATGCTGACCAGCGAGGCCCACATCCCGGTGATAAAGGCCTGCTTGAGGCGCGCGAGAGAGGCGTATTGCATAACGAAAATGGATAACTTTCAGGGAAAAGAGAGAGGGCCATCTTATGAAAGCCCCGCCCCCTTGAACAGCCTTAATCCCGCCAGCCCCCCAGGTCGCAACGACTCCTTCACTCACCCCCCTTCATCAACCCGAGCTCACAAAACCAAAGACGCCGTTAAAAACAGCCGCAATTAATCGAATACTCATTTGGTGTAATTGATGGATTTGGCATCCACCATTACCCCTCTTATAGTAGGGCCGAAGCGGCCTCAATCGCTCCCTCCCCACTCATTCCGGACAGGAATCTTATGAAAAAACTCACTCTCGCCCAGCTCGCCGCACTCGTGACCGTGCTGCTGGCTATCGTCTGCTGGCAGCTGCCAGCCCCGGCCGGACTGGCACCGGCGGCCTACCACACCGCCATTCTGTTTATCGCCACCATTCTGGTCATCGTCACCAACATAGCGCCGACCGGCTATATCGCCATCCTCTCCCTCGGGCTCTACGCCGTGCTCCATGCCGGTGGCGAAGCGACCCCCAAGGCGGCCATCGAAGGGGCGCTGGTCGACTTCAACCACCCGCTGATCTGGCTTATCGTCATCGCCTTCATGATTGCCAGCGCCTTTGCCAAGACCGGCCTTGGCAAGCGGATCGCCCTGCTGCTGCTCAGCCGCTTTGGCCAGTCCACCCTGCGCTCCGCCTACTGTCTGGCGGTTGCCGACTTTATTCTGGCCCCCGCCACCCCGAGCAACACGGCCCGCGCCGCCATCGTCGCCCCCATTGCCGACTCGCTGGCCAAGACCATCAACAAGGATGACCGCAAGCTGGGGCAGTTCCTGCTCTCCAGCGTCAGCGCCATGAACGACGCCTCGGCGGTCGCCTTCAGCACCGGCTTTGCCGGCAATCTGGCGCTGGTCGGCATTGCCGCCAGCGTCGCCGGGCTCACGGTCGGCTTTCGCGAATGGGCGCTCTATCTGCTGCCGCCCGCCATCGGTCTGCTGCTGATCATGCCGCTGGTGCTCTATATGGTGATCCGCCCCGAGACCCGCGACACGCCGGATGCCCCCCGCTTCGCCCGCGAGGAGCTGGCCAAAATGGGCCCCCTCTCCCGCCATGAGAAAAGCCTGCTCGGGGTCTTTGTCGGTCTGGTGGTGCTCTGGGTCGGCGGCAGCAATCTGGGGCTGGATGCCACCACGGTCGCCTTTCTCGGTCTGGCCGCCCTGCTGCTGCTCGGGGTGCTGAACTGGAACGATGTGAAGGGCAACAGCGCCGCCTTCGATACCCTGATCTGGTTCAGCGTGCTGATGGGGATGGCCGACAACCTGAAACGGGTCGGCTTTACCGGCTGGCTGGGGGATGAACTCTCCGGCTTTATGCACAGCACCCTCGGCGGACTCGGCACCATTCCCATGCTGCTGGTGGTGATGGGGCTCTACCTCTTTACCTCCTACGCCTTCGCCTCGGCCACCGCCAAGGTGGTGGCACTGGCGCCGGTGATTGCCGGGGCCCTGCTGGCGGTCGGCGTGCCTGCCGAGCTCGCCATCTTCAGCATCGCCGCCATCACCAACGTCGGCTGCAACCTCGCCACCTACTCCCACGCCCGCATCCCGCTGCTGATGGGGATGGGCTATCACACCAGCGCGGAGTGGATGCGCATCGGTCTGGTGATCGCCATCGTGGGCTTTGCCGTGGTGATGAGCATTGGCCTCACCTGGTGGCAGTGGCTGATCTGATAGCAGAAGGGCCCGTAACGGGCCCTTTTGCATAGATGGTGTGCAGCGTTCCATACCAGCGCTGCGCTTGCCACAAGCGGCGGCATTGTTAAAAACAGCGCGGGTCAGCTCTGCGGCGCCGCCTTGATCAACTCCTCGTAGTGATCAATCAGCTCGGGGCCATGCAGCGGCGCGTCGTGACCGCCAATCACCGTCTTGATCGGCAACTTCATCGCTTTAAGCCGCTCGATGGTCTGCGGATACTCCTTCACATTGGCAAAGCTCAGGTTGCCCAGCTTCTCCTTGAGGATGCAGTTGCCATAGAGCACCTGCTCGTCGGGGAAGTAGACAAAGATGCCGTCCGGCGTGTGGGCCGGGCCCGCGTAGAAGGCGCGTACCTTGCCCTCTTGCAGGGTGAAGTCACCATCATGCACCACGTTGGGCAGCACCAGCGGCAGATCCGGATACTCCGGCAGCCCCTTGCGGGTAAAGGCGACAATATCGGCCCAGTCGCTCTTCATCAGATCCCGGGTCTGGCGCGTCGCCACCACCTTGGCCCCGATGGACTTCCAGTAGGCGTTACCGCCCGCCCGATCGGTGTGGTAGTTGGTGTTGATCACCTCCAGCACCGGCTTGCTGCTGACCCGTTTAATGAGCTTGTGCAGCTCGCGGGCGGTATCCGGCGTCCAGGTCGCCCCCACCACTGTCACCCCCTTGGCCCCGAAATAGACCATGGAGTTTTCCTTTACGTAGTAGTTATCTTCAACCACGTAAACAGGGCCGCTCACCTGCTTGAGCTCGATCCCCGCCGCCCGCACGCTGCCACCCCAGAAACTCGCCATCAGCACCACGGCCCCGGCCAATCCACACTTCATCCAACCTTTCATCATCTTGCTCCCTCGAACCAACCACCCCCTCGCCACCCCTGTGGCAAGCCGGGCCTTTTAAGCAGTGGGCAGAAGATACGGGGGATTTGTGAGGGGAAAATGAGGTTGTGTGAAGTCTGAGTGAAGTCAGGATCAATCTGCAGCGACCCACTATTCGCGAACGTCCGAATACGCTGCGCTATTCGAACCTACGACCCTACAAGCCATAATTTGATACTGGGTCAATTAAGCCCAACATATGAGATAAATTCGTACTTCCCTCACAGTTTTTATATAAAAACCTCGAATTCATACAAACCTCAATTGAACACCATGCAGTATTAAAGTATGGTGATAAAACTTTACGCGTGTGAAGCATGCGAGCGGCTTCATCTGGTGTATCACCGGAGCTTTATGATTGTGCTCATTTATGAGCACGGCCACCGCGAAAATCGCTTCGCGATTTATCGCGGCGTCCGTGCCCTTTAAGGTAAAGTATTTTTATAATCCCAAACCCCTTATTTAAGGGGTTTTTTCATAAAATTTAAAATATGAAAAGCAACGAATTTGAGCAACTTACAGAAGGTTTTTTAATGTGCCTCGACTATAACAAGCTGAGGTTGAAAAATATACCTAACTTTATATTCTTATGTGGCGGTGAAACAGAACGTATAGAGCCAAACGAAGAAAAGGCAAAAACCCTACCGCGCTATTCAAACCCACAATATAAATCCATGCGTGGCGCATTAATCGATGTTATCTACAATCATCCTGAATTAAGTGGAAAAATAAAGCTAGCTGAGGAGTATAATGACTGGCTAGAACATGGAGTTGTTGGTAATTTAGTAGATCTAGAAATCGCAATAGCAGACATGTCCGGCTCTATCGTTTTATTCCTTGAGGCACCAGGAGCATATGCTGAACTAGGTAGCTTTTGTACTAATGAACAAATTTCACAGAAACTAATATTAATAGTAAATGAAAATATAAATCCCGGCGATGAAATATCATATATCAATCTTGGCCCTATCAAACATTTGACCGACAATGAAAAAAGAGTGTTACGTTACTCTTGGGATATAGAATATAGCGTCTCAGGCCATAATAAAGACAAAATAAGACCATTAATTTCCTCAGCATACAATATAACTTTAGATAAAATAAATTTAATTGCAGAGCAAATAGCTTATGAGACAAAATTAATATCTGTCGGTGAACCAAAAATTGACACGAGCAAATTAGGCCATATCTGCTTTATCATTGCCGATTTAATAAAGACTTTTCACGCACTTAAAATAAATGAAATTAACGGTTTCGTAATGTCATATTTTGATAAAAAAGAGCGTTCACTCAAGACAATAAAAGCATGTATTTATATATTAAAAAAATTCAACCTTATCACTGAAAGTCATAATGGTGATACATACTATATACCTACAGAAGAAAACATTGGTTTTATAAAATATTACTTCACAAGTAATATTGCCGAATACACTAAAGAAAAAAGCGCTTCGGACATATCAAATAAATTACTCACATATTATCATGAACATGATAAATTTAGATATAGGGCAATTTTCCAATGAGTAATGAAAGCATCACAGATATAATTTGCAAGAGCCTTTCTCTTCTCGCACATGAATTACTAATTAAAGCAATGAAGGCTCCTCTATCATATCGTGTTTACACGATACCAAAACGCTCTGGCGGCAAAAGGACAATTGCTCAACCAACTGCAGAAATAAAAAAAATACAACGTTGCATTGTAAAAACCGTACTTGCTCCTCTACCAACCTCAGATATAAGTACTGCATACAAAAAAGATATATCAATTAAGGACAATGCTGAAAGGCATCTGGGTAAAAAATTCATATTAAAAATGGATTTCAAGGATTTTTTCCCATCAATCCGCCCTGAAGATCTGATTAACTCATTGGAAAGAAACAACGTAAGATTAAGTAGTGCAGATAGGAAGATTCTCATATTATTTCTTTTTAGAAGAAATAATTACGGACGTTTCGAGTTATCGGTTGGCGCACCGTCATCGCCTATCATTTCAAATATCATCATGTATGAATTTGATATAGCAGTAAAAGAGTATTGCGAAAAAAATAATATTGTTTTTACTCGTTATGCTGATGATCTAACTTTCTCATCTAATAGTATCGAGGATATCAAAAAAACCCCTGCAATTATCAAAAGCAATCTGATGTTAATGGATTCCCCTAAATTATCAATAAATGAGAAAAAAACCCATATAGTCTCCAAAGGCAGATCGCAAAGGGTAACAGGGGTAACATTAACTCATGATAACAAACTATCAACAGGGCGTAATTTAAGAAAAAAAATAAGGGCAATGCTTCACTTATATAAAAATAACAAACTAGAACACAATGACATCCCTTATTTACACGGAATTATTTCTCACATGAGAAACATTGAACCTGAATATTTCAATAAGCTACTAGAATCTTACGGTGATGTTCTTTTCAAAGATTTAGCAAAAGTGTCATTTAATGTCAGTAAAGTGAATAAGTAACGTATGACATAGATTATGTTAATACTATACTTCACTATTATAAACAAGGCTAAATGAGACCAGTTTAATTAGTTATGAGCAGTCTAATAAACTTTCGTAAGCTGGCCTGTTTGATAATATGAACAGTTGAAAAACCACCCACTAAGGGGTGGTTTTTTTATTATCACAAGACCAACACAGGCTATTTAGCCCCAGTAACCAATCACCCCAACGGCGGCGTCCTCGGCGGTACCATACGCTTGCTGCCGGTGGACTCGAAGGCCGAGGCAAAGCGCAGCAGGTTGTTGTCGTCATAGGCGCGACCGGCGAAGGTCAGGCCCACCGGCATACCGATATCGGCCATCACCCCCATGGGGACGGTGACGGTCGGCACACCGAGATGACGAATGGCGAGGTTGCCGTTGGCAACCCAGATGCCATTGCTCCAGGCGATATCGGCGGAGGCCGGATTCACATCCGCATCAGCCGGGGCGACGTCGGCGACGGTCGGGAACAACACGGCGTCGAGCTTGAGCCCGTCCATCCAGTCCTCCAGATCCAGCTTGCGAGTCTTCTCCAGCCCACGAAGGCCATCCGGCACTGTGGCGATCTCGTCCCACGATTTCAGGCCGCGCTTGGCCATATTGACATACTCGTCCATGCCCGCCGCCAGATCGCCCTCGCGGTTAGGCAGGGTGCCCGGATCGTGGGGGAAGATCTTCGGCCCATCAACATCGGCCAGCTTGTTGAGCTTGGGATCGCCGTTGGCGCGCAGGAAGTCGTCAAACGCCCAGCCGGAGAGCTCCCACAGCTCGTCGTTGAGAAACTCCGGGCTCACGATGCCGCGATTGAACACGGTCGGCGCGCCGGGTCTGTCCCCTTCGCAGTTGGAGACCAACGGGAAGTCCACTTCGATAACTTCGGCGCCAGCGGCTTCCAGCGCCTTGCGCGCATCTTCCCAGAGGGCGATCACGGTCTCGCGGGTATGAATGCGCTGACCGGTCGGGCCGCCGATACCGGGGTTTTCGCTGGTGCCGGCCAGTTCATCCTTGTTGATAAACATGCGCGGCACGCCGAGGCGCTTGCCCTTGAGGGCATCGGCCTTGGCAGCCAGATCCAGATAGGAAGCCGGACGCACTTCGGAAGCCTTGGGCAGCTGCACCCAGGGCTGCAGGCGCCACAGATCGCCACGGGTGTCGGCATCGTCGGCGACCACTACGTCGAGTACTTCCAGCAGATCATTCATGGTGCGGGCATAAGGCACCACCACATCCATGGTCGGGGTCAGCGGCCAGTTGCCGCGCACCGAGATGACGCCACGGGAAGGGGTGTAGGCGCAGAGACCGTTGTTGGAAGCAGGGCCACGGCCGCTCGACCAGGTCTCTTCCGCCAGACCAAAGGCGGAGAAGCTGGCAGCGGTGGCGGTACCGGCCCCGTTGGAGGAGCCGGAGGCAAACGGCGCAGTCAGGTAGTCGGCGTTGTAGGGGCTCTCGGCACGGCCATAGACGCCGCGCTGCATGCCGCCATTGGCCATCGGCGGCATATTGGTTTTGCCAAGGCAGATGGCACCGGCGGCGCGCAGCCGCTCAACGGTAAAAGCATCGCGCTGGGCCACCAGATCCTTGAAGGCCGGGCTGCCGGAGGCGGCGGTCAGCCCCTTGACCAGATAGCTGTCTTTGGCGGTGTAGGGGATGCCGTCGAGCGGGCCCAGAGTCTCGCCACGGGCACGGCGGGCATCGGAAGCTTCGGCTTCTTTCAGCGCATCGGGATTGGCAACCACCACGGCGTTGAGTTTGGTGGCTGTCTCGGGGCCGTTGTAGGCCTCGATCCGGGCCAGATAGGCCTTGACCAGTTCGACCGCTGTGGTGCGGCCTGATTCGAGCGCGGCACGCAGCTCGGCAATGGAAACCTCGGTCACTTCGATCATGGGGATCTCCTGTAAAAGGGTGACTGTTTGTCATGATGATCGCCGCATCTGCGCCTGCGACCATCACACCATCAAGAGAGAAAACCCCACGGCGTGGGGTTTTGAATACCAACCTCAGCTGGCGTAAGCCGGTTTACGACCCGTCGCGAGAGGCCGTCAGCAAGGTGAAGAGCAGCGCAGGAACCGGAGTGTATGTGAATACATGAGGATTCCGAGCAGCACATGAGCCTTGATCACGGCTTCGCAGCAGGATCGTCATCCGGTTCTTATTTGCCGGAGGGGATCTGCTGGGTAATGCAGTGAATATTGCCACCGCCCAGCAGGATCTCGCGGGCCGGTACGCCGATCACGGTGTGCTCCGGGAAGATCTCTTCCAGAATGCGCTGGGCTTCGCCATCGGTGGCGGCATCCAGCAGCGGATAGACGATGCGATCGTTGGTGATAAGGAAGTTCACGTAGGAACCGGCCAGACGGCCTTCTGCCTCGCGCGGCACACCGCTGCCGCTCTCGACGCCAGCAGACTCCTCTTCAGTGCAGTAGAGCGGGCCCGGCTGGGGCAGCTTCCACACTTTCAGCTTGCGCCCCTTGGCATCGACCGCCGCCTCCAGCACCTTGAGGGCGGCCACGGAGCGGGCGTACTGGGGATCGTTCTGATCGTCAGTCCAGTGCAGGGCCACTTCACCCGGACGCACGAAGCAGCACATGTTGTCGATGTGGCCGTCGGTTTCGTCCATATAGACGCCTTCGTCCAGCCAGATAAAGCTGGTGACGCCCAGATAGTCGCGCAGGTGAGCTTCGATCTGCTCTTTGGTCAGGTGCGGGTTGCGGTTTTCGTTGAGCAGGCACTCGGCGGTGGTCAGGCAGGTACCTTCGCCATCAACATGGATGGAGCCCCCTTCCAGAATCAGCGGCGCATCGTAGCGAGCCATGCCGTGCTGGGCCAGCATCTGGGCTGCGACCTCTTCATCCTGATTCCACGGGTAGTAGAGACCACCCTTGTGACCGCCCCAGGCGTTGAAGCCCCAATCCACCCCACGGCACTCGCCGGCCGCGTTGGTAACGATGGTCGGGCCGGTATCGCGGGCCCAGCAGTCATCGCTGTTCATTTCGACCAGAGTGACGTGAGCGGGCATGATGGCGCGAGCCTGCTCCATAAACTGGGCCGGTACCCCCATAAAAACCGGGGTGGCGCCACCGATGGCATCGGCCACCTTGGCGAAGGTCTCTTGCGCGAAGCGACCGGCTACGCGCCAGTTATCCGGGCGAAACGGCCAGATCATCCAGACGGCCTGCTGGTGCGCCCACTCGGCGGGCATGGTGAAGCCGTCGGCGGCCGGCGTGGAGTTAATGGTCTTGATGCTCATCGCAAGGCTCCTTGCATGGATTGAGGCCCCCGTTTACGCCCGATGCGGCGCGGGAACCCGGAAAAATAAGAGTGGGTCGCAGATTAAGACGTTGCGCCCCCATCCATCAAATGAATAGGATGGATTGTCCCATAAACACGGCGAATAATCCCCCCATGAAACTGCACCAGCTCGACCTCAATCTGCTGCTCGCTTTTGACGCCCTGATGACGCAGGGCAGCGTCACCCGCGCCGCCGAAGCGCTCTTTATCAGCCAGCCCGCCATGAGCCACTCCCTTAACCGGCTGCGCACCTTTCTCGGCGACCCGCTCTTGGTGCGCACCCCGCAGGGGATGCTGCCGACCCCACGCGCCCAACGGTTGCACCTCGGGGTACAGCAGGCGCTGCGGCTGCTGGAGCAGCAGCTCACCGAGGAAGAAGAGTTCGAGCCGAGCCAGTCGAAGCGACGCTTCGTGCTCTGCACTACCGACTACGTGGAATGTGTGCTGATCCCGCCGCTTATTCAGCGGCTCAGACGGCTGGCACCGGGGGTCACCATCGAGATCCGCATCCTGCGCGACACCCTGCCCGAAGCCGAGCTGGCAAGCGGCGAGATCGATCTGGTGCTGGGGTTTGACGAGTACATGCAGGTGCCGGGGTATCTGGGCAAAGAGACCTGGCTCACCGAGCCGCTGGCCGGGCTGGTGCGCGCCGATCTGCCCATTGCCAAATCGGCCCCCACCGGCGCCGAGGATGACCCCTCCCAGTGGCAGGAGCGCATCACCTTGCAGCAGCTTATCGCCATGCCCCATGTGTTCCACTCGCCGCTGGGCACCTCGGAGGCGAGCCTCGACCGCTATCTGAAAAGTCAGGGCTTTAGCCGCACCATCTCGGTCAACAGCCAGAGCTATATGTCCGCCGCCGCCATCGTCAGTCAGAGCGATCACCTGCTGGTGCTGCCCAGCATGGTGGCCGAGCTGCTCGCCACCCACTGGCCGCTGAAAAGCCTGCCGCTGCCCGAGGATGTGCCAGATTATCACCTCAACTGCGTCTGGCATCCCGTGCATGCCCAGCAACCCGCACTGGTATGGCTGAAAGATTTGATGAAAGAGCTGGTGGGGCCAAGGTAAAGCGGAATGCACCTCCCGAAAACAACAGTGGCTCCCGAGAGAGCCACTGTTGTTTCTGCGGTATCGCGTTACGCCCGCAGGGCCCGCATCAGTTGGGCGACCACGTCGTCGAGCAGGGGACGATCGGGGCGGCACTGGGCGAAGGTGACCAGCCCTTGCAGGTTGATCAGCAGCAGAGCGGTGAGGGTGCGGATATTGCTATCCGGGGCCAGTTCACCCTTGGCCTGCGCCTGTGTCAGCAACTCGGCTAGATCCTGCTCCAGCTCGCCATAGATCCCCTTGACCCGCTGGGTCAGCTCATCATCCTGCTCGCTCAGCTCCATCATGGTGCGAGTCACCAGACAGGAGCCGCAGAGCGCCTCCCCCACAATCCCGTCGAGATAGGCAGCAAGGCCCGCCAGCGGGCTCGGGTTGTCGAGCAGGGAGCGGCGCAGGGTGCGTTTACCCTCGACATAGTGATCCACCGCCGCCAGCAGCAGGCCGCGCTTGTTGCCAAAGGCGCCGTAGATGCTGCCCGGGTGCAGGCCGGTGGCGGCCACCAGCTCCTGCATGGTGGTCTTGGCATATCCCTTGGCGCGAAACGCTTCCATGGCATTTCGCAGTACCTCGTCCCGATCAAACTCGGCTATGCGCATGGTTCCTCCCGTGGGAAATGGTTCACCGGCAAGGGACAACAGGGCCCGCCGATAAAGAGTGGCTGGAAAGGGCGGCAAGTTTACCCCAGCCGCCCGCTCGGGCCAACCTTCTTGAACGCGCATTCAAAAAAAGCTTGCGCCCGACGCAAAAAACGTCTTGAATGCACGTTCAAGAATAACCCGTTCAGGACAACCTATCATGAATACCCTGTTTCAGCCGTATCGACTCAATGACACTCTGACCCTGGCCAACCGTTTCATGATGGCCCCGCTCACCCGCTGCATGGCAGGCCCTGGTCTGGTGCCGACCGAGCAGATGGCTGCCTATTACGGCCGCCGCGCCGATATCGGCCTGATTGTTTCAGAGGCCGTCATCATCCGCCCCGACGGGCAGGGCTACCCCAATACCCCGGGCCTCTTCACCCAGGCACAGATCGATGGCTGGAAGAAAGTGACCAGCGCCGTACATGCCAAGGGTGGCAAGATCTTCGCCCAGCTGTGGCACGTCGGCCGCCTCTCCCACCCCTTCTTCCATCAGGCTGAAGTGCTGGCCCCCTCTGCCGTGGCGCACGAGGGCACTGTGCCCCGCATGCGCGAGCTGACCTATCAGGTGCCGCGCGCCCTGACCGAAGCCGAAATCGCCCAGCTGGTGCTGGATTACGCTCAGGCCGCTGCCAACGCCATCGAGGCGGGCTTTGACGGGGTGGAGATCCACGGTGCCAACGGCTACCTGATCGACCAGTTCCTGCACCACTCAACCAACCTGCGCAGCGACAACTACGGTGGCAGCCCGGAAAAGATGAGCCGCTTCGCGCTGGAAGTGGTCGATGCCATCAGCGCCCGTATCGGTGGTGATCGGGTAGGTATTCGCCTCTCCCCGGGTGCCTATGTCCATCTGGCGGGCAGCCCGGAAGATCGCGCCGTGTTCGACTATCTGCTGGGCAAGCTGAACGATCGCCCGCTGGCCTATATCCACCTCGGCATCTTCGATGACAACCTAACCTTCGATTATCTGGGTGGCCGTGCCTCCGACTATCTGCGTGCCCACTACAAGGGCAATCTGGTCGGGGTGGGTAACTACGACGCCGAGCGCGCCGCTGCGGCCATCGAGGCTAACCGCTTCGATCTGGTGGCCATCGGTCGTCCACTTATCGCCAACCCGGACTATCTCGCCAAGGTGAAGAAGGGTGAAGCGCTGGTGCCCTACGCCGACACCATGCTGGCCGAGCTGGTATAACCACGAAGCCATCGCCAGACGACAGGCAATAAAAAACGAGGGGAGCTGTTGCTCCCCTCGTGCTATTTGGCTGGCGTTATAACCCTGATTAGTTTGTTCCGCTAATCAGTTGGTTCTGGACTCAGTTTGTTCTAAACAGAGCCTCAATAGAGAGCCCCTGGCTCAGCAGGATCTCCCGCAGACGGCGCAGCCCCTCCACCTGGATCTGGCGTACCCGCTCGCGGGTCAGGCCAATCTCGGCCCCCACATCCTCGAGGGTGGCGGGCTCGTAACCCAGCAGACCGAAACGACGGGCCAGCACTTCCCGCTGCTTGGGATTGAGCTCCTCCAGCCAGTGCACGATGCTGCTACGCATATCATCTTCCTGTGACTCCAGCTCAGGCCCCATGCCGCGCTCGTCGGAGAGCACATCCAGCAGCGCCTTGTCGCGATCGCCGCCGATGGGGGTGTCCACCGAGGTGATCTTCTCGTTGAGCTTGAGCATGCGGTTCACATCATCCACCGAACGATCCAGCGCGAAGGCGATATCCTCGGCGGTCGGTTCATGATCGAGGCGGTGAGAGAGTTCGCGCGCAGTGCGCAGGTAAACGTTTAACTCTTTGACCACATGAATAGGCAGACGGATGGTACGGGTCTGGTTCATGATGGCCCGTTCGATGGTCTGGCGGATCCACCAGGTGGCATAGGTAGAGAAACGGAAGCCGCGCTCGGGGTCAAACTTCTCGACCGCACGGATAAGACCGAGGTTGCCCTCTTCGATAAGATCCAGCAGCACCAGGCCGCGGTTATTGTAACGACGGGCGATTTTCACCACCAGTCGCAGGTTGGACTCGATCATGCGCTTGCGGGCTGCTTTGTCACCTCGCAAGGCACGACGGGCGTAGTAGACTTCCTCTTCGGCAGTGAGCAGCGGGGAGAAACCTATCTCCCCCAGATAGAGTTGCGTGGCATCCATCACCTTGTTCAGCTCAGGTGCCAGCAACTCATCGGAGATAGTCTCGTCCGCCTCGGCGGCTACCTCCTGCAACTCTTCTACCTCGTGAGATTCGGGTTCAGCGTCAAACTCTAACTCTGCATCCTGCATTACCAGTTGTTCTTGGCTCATGGTGTGTCTCCCTGACGTTACCAGAGTAAGACGGTCTCTCTGGGGTTAACGCTTTGGCAAATAGCTCATCGGATTGATCGACTTGCCTCTGTACCGGATCTCGAAATGCAATCGCACATCCGGCGCGTCCGTGCTACCCATGTTGGCAATGACCGATCCCCCCTTGACGCTGTCCCCTTCCTTCACCCGCAACTCGTCGTTGTGTGCGTAGGCGGAGAGATAGTCATCATCATGCTTGAGGATAATCAGCTTGCCATACCCCCTTAAAGCACTGCCAGCGTATACCACTTTACCGCTGCTGGCGGCGTAGACGGGTTGCCCCTTCTGGCCGGCTATGTCGATCCCCTTGTTACCCTGTTCTGCAACAGAGAACCCCTCGACAATACGACCTTTTGCGGGCCAGTGCCAAGCAAGTCTCGACTGGGAGTTGTTTGTTTTTTGTTCTTTGACCTGAGCGTATTCCTTCGGTGCTGCCGGAGCAACGGATTTCTGAGAGATGAACGGCGTGGTCTGACCAGATCCGCTAGGCTCGGCCAACGGACGCGGACCGCTGCTCGGACGGCTCACGGCCACCGGCGTCACGGTTGTCGGACGAGTCACAGCCACCATCTGGGTTGTGTTGCCACCGGACTGTACATTGAGCACCTGACCCGGTTGCAGCGCATAAGGGGCGCTCAGGTTATTGCTCTGGGCCAGCGCCTGCGCACTCATGCCAAACTGGCGACCGATGCTGCTCAGGGTATCGCCGCGACGTACCTGATAGGTCCCCGTACTGCGGCTGCTGCCAACACTGGCACTGGAGCCATCGAGGCGCAGCCGCTGCCCCGGATAGATGTTGTAGGGCGGGCTGATATTGTTGAGGCTGGCCAGTGAGGGCACATCATTACCGGAGTTAAAAGCGATGGAGTAGAGAGTATCCCCCTTCTTCACCACATAGCTGCCGCCCTGAATAGGGGCGCTGACCTGTGCACCACTCTGGCGAGCCGGAATGGTCGAGACGAACTGATCATCACCGACCCCATCCACCGGAGCTGCAGTTTTACTGGAGGAGCAGGCAAGCAGCAGCCAGGACAACACCACGACACTGCTTCCCTGCCAAATACGCGAACGCATAATGGATCCTTAACGACTAAACCAGAAATAGGCCACCACGGCCAGACCAATACAGAGCCAACCGAGCACATCTACATAGTGCATCAGTTTGCGTTCCATCTTCTCGCCCCCCCAGCGCATCAAACCTGCCACCAGGAAAAAGCGCATGCCACGACCGATGAGGGAGGTGATGATGAAAGGCAACAGAGCCATTTGCAACAACCCAGCCGTCACGGTAAACACCTTGTAGGGGATCGGGGTGAAGCTGGCAATGAAAATGACCCAGATCCCCCACTGCTCAAACCAGTGGCGGGCGATCTCGATCTTTCCCTGATAGCCAACAGACTCCACCAGTGGCAGCACCACCGGATCCCACAGGGCATAGCCAAGGGCATAGCCAAACAGGGCGCCCAGCACAGAGAAGACGGTAGCCAGCGTAGCGTAGTGCCACGCCTTGTGCGGCTTGGCGAGCGCCATCGGCGCCAGCATCACATCCACCGGGATCGGCCAGAATACCGATTCGATAAAGGCGGTGATGGAGAGATACCAGGGAGCATGCTTGTGGCGGGCCCACTGCATCACCAGTACATACAAACGGGAAAACAACTTCACTCAACATCTCCGTCAATCAGGGGAACAAAACGTACCGGCTCCAGAATTCGGCTGGTCAGCTGGGAGCCGGATCGTTCAATCAGCTGCAGGGTCTGCTGACTGTCACCGACAGGTAACACCAGTCGCCCCCCTTCGGCCAGTTGATCGGTCAGTGCCGTCGGGATCTCGCTCGCCGCGGCCGTCACCAGAATGGCGTCATAAGGCCCCTTGTTGGGCCACCCCAACCAGCCGTTGCCGTGCTTGGCCGAGACATTGTGCAGATCGAGCTGGCGCAGCCGGCGCCGGGCCTGGAACTGCAGCGACTTGATCCGCTCAACGGTATACACATGCTCCACCAGATGGGCGAGGATCGCCGTCTGGTAACCCGAGCCAGTGCCAATCTCCAGCACATGGGCCGGATTGTTTTGCATCAGTAACTCGGTCATTCGCGCCACCATATAAGGCTGCGAAATGGTCTGGCCGTGGCCAATGGGCAGGGCGGTGTTGTCCCACGCCTTGTGTGCCATGGCCTCGTCCACGAATAGCTGACGTGGCACTTTCGCGATGGTCGCCAGCACGCGAAAATCGCGAATATCCTGTGCAATGAGCTGATTTAACAGGCGCTGTACTATCACACCACCCTCATCCCTGCAGATCTAACCAGGCCCCCAGACCGGCGAGACTGTCATAGGCAGTCATGTCGATGGTCAGAGGGGTAATCGAGACATAGCCCTGCTCGATGGCGGCAAAATCGGTACCTTCACCGGCATCCTGCTGGCTGCCGGGAGGGCCAATCCAGTAGATGGGCTGGCCACGGGGATCCTCGGTACGGATCACCGACTCCGCCCGGTGGCGATTGCCAAGGCGGGTGGTCTTGATCCCCTTGATCTGTTCGAGGGGCAAGTCCGGCACGTTGACGTTGAGGATCTGATCGGCAGGCAGGGGGTGTTTCATCAGCCCCTTCACCAGCAGGGCCGCATAGTGGGCCGCCGTGGCGAAGTGGGTCTTGCCCACCAACGAGATGGCGATGGAGGGGTAACCAAGATGGCGCCCCTCGGTGGCCGCGGCGACCGTCCCCGAATAGATGACATCATCTCCCAGGTTGGCGCCGTGATTGATGCCGGCCACTACCATGTCCGGCTCCGGGCGTACCAGCTCGTTGACTGCCAGATGCACGCAGTCGGTCGGCGTGCCTTTCACCGCATAGCTCTCGCACCCATTAAAGCCGTTTTCTGCAATGCGGGTAACCCGCAGCGGTACTTCCAGCGTCAGGGAGTGACTCGCGCCGCTGCGGTTGCGATCCGGAGCCACCACAATGACCTCGCCACAGGCGCGCAGCGCCTCGCTGAGGGCACGAATGCCCTCGGCATGCACACCATCATCATTACTGACCAGAATTCGCATCGGTCTGATTCCTGAAACCGTGATCAGCCTCTTCGGCCTGCATTAACTCGCGCACCACGCTGGTGGCAAACGCGCCCGCCGGCAGGAAGAAGGAGAGGGTCAGCGCCTCGCCGTCCAGCTGCCAGCTCATCTGCTCCGGCTTGAGCAGCAGCGGACGGCGATCCTGATCCAGCCCGGCCTTCTCCAGCCCGTCACACCAATCGCTATAGGGAGCCAACACAGCCTGTTCGAACTCGGCAGCGGCGCCCTGACTGGCCAGACGGCCACGGCCCCACTGGGGCGCGGTGAGCTGCACATCGCCGGAGGCAAGACGCGCTTCCAGCTCGGGGGTCACGCTCTCTTCGCTGAAGATGGAGTGGCTGCCCTTGAGCATCACGCAATCACCGGCCAGCAGCTGATGAGCCAGCCCCTGCTCGATACGGGCGCTGACAATGGCGTTGAACAGCATGCTGCGGGCGGCAGAGAGGTAGAGGGAACGCTTGTTGCGATCCTTGATCCGCTTGCCGGCAAACATTGCCTTGGCCGCTTCCAGGTTGTTGCCATCGCGACCAAAACGCTGCTCACCATAATAATTGGGCACGCCCTGAGTGGCGATGGGTTGCAGGCGCGCCTCCAACCCATCGGCCTGTTCCAGACCGGTGAGACGCAGGGTGAAATGGTTGCCCTTGAGGTAGCCTACCCGCAATTTGCGGTTGTGACGCCTGGCTTGCAGGATCTGGATGCTGTCGCTCTCGATAACCGACAAGTCCGGCTCGGCCTTGCCTGGCAGATGAATGCCGAACCACTGCTCGGTTACCGCGTGGCGATCCTTCAGGCCAGCCCAGGTCACCGCATTGCGGTTGACCCCGGCCGCATCGGCCAGCAGACCCGCCACCCAGGCGGTGTTCTCGCCAGTTTTGCGCACCCGGACGAAGATGTGTTCACCCTCGCCACAAGGCTCGAAGCCGAGATCCTCATTCACCACAAAATCGGCGGCCTCGGCCTTGAGGATACCGCGGGCGGTGGGCGCCCCGTGCAGATAGGCAAGTTGTTCCAGCATTATTGTTTCACCAACAGGACGACGGCTTCGGTGGCGATCCCTTCCTTGCGCCCCGTAAAACCCAATTTTTCGGTGGTGGTCGCCTTGACGTTCACCCGGTTCAAATCACATTGCAGATCGGCGGCCAGCACGGCGCACATGGCGTCGATATGGGGGGCCATTTTGGGCGCTTGGGCGATGATGGTCACATCCAGGTTGCCGATGGCATAACCCGCCTTATGTACCCTGGCAAACACATCCCGCAGCAGGATGCGGCTGTCGATCCCCTTGAACTCGGCAGCGGTATCGGGGAAGTGGCGACCGATGTCACCGGCACCAATGGCGCCCAGCAGGGCATCGCTCACCGCGTGCAGCACCACATCGCCGTCAGAATGGGCAACCAGCCCCTGCTCGTAGGGAACCGGCACGCCACCCAGCATGCAGGGGCCAACACCACCAAATTTATGAACATCAAAACCATGACCAATGCGCATCATCAGCGGCAACCTCCCAACATGCTGAAACCAACCCCATCAATTTTGTGTACGTCCACACCATGTCCAATCCGGATCATGCTAACTCCTTGTTCGGGCCTGTTTGTTCGAGACACTCTGCTCTGAACGGTCTGTTCTGACTGAGGGGCTTATGCCTGCTGGCTTAAAAACAGCCCCGCCAGCGACAAGTCTTCCGGCCGGGTCACTTTGATATTGTCGGCGCGCCCCTCCACCATCCGCACCGCAAATCCTGCCCGCTCCATGGCGGAGGCCTCGTCGGTGATGGTGGCGCCCAGCAGTAGCCCCTCTTCCAGCGCCCGCTTCAGGGCTCGGGTCGGGAACATCTGCGGCGTCAGGGCATGCCAGAGCTGCTCGCGCTCGACGGTGGCAATGATATTGCCCTCCCCATCGGAGCGTTTCATGGTATCGCGTACCCGACTGCCGAGAATGGCACCGTCGCAGTTCATGGCCGCGGCAATCAGCGCATCGAGATCGCCGTGAGTCAGACAGGGACGGGCCGCATCGTGCACCAGCACCCACTCCCCTTGCGCCACATGGAGACCATTGAGGACGGAAAAGGCGCGCTCGGCGCCTCCCTCTACCCGCACAATGCGCGGGTCGGCCGCCACGGGCAGGTCCTCGAACCAGCGGTCATGGGGCGCCAGCGCCACGATCACCTGGGCGATGGCCGGGTGGGAGAGCAGCCGCTCCAGGGTATGTTCGAGAATGGTTTTACCCGCCAGTTGCAGGTACTGCTTGGGGCAATCGGCCCCCATTCGGCTGCCGATACCGGCGGCAGGGACGATCGCCGTCAGGCCGGATACCCGGCTGGCATCAGTCATCGTAGGGCTCATCGTCCGGCGCTGTCTCTTTGTCTTTCTCTTTGGGGATGATCCGGTAGAAGGTCTCCCCCTGCTTGATGTAACCCAGATCGTTGCGCGACAACTCCTCGATGGCCTCGAGGCCAGAGGTGAGATCATCTATCTCGCGGTAAATGAGGTCGTTACGATCCTTGAGAGTCTGGTTGTCCCGCTGTTGCTGCGAGATGGCCTCCGACAGGTTCTGATAATCGGATAGCCCGTTCTTCCCCAGCCAGAGGTCATATTGCAGTCCCCCCAGCAGGAGGATCAGGATCAGGGTGAATAGCCGCATGCACTAGGTCTCCTTCAGGCGGCCTAGTGTCCCATATTCGGTGCCAAGACAAAAGAAAGCGAGCACCCGGGAGCCACCGGCCGAACATAAAAAAGTGCCCAAGAGTGAATCAGATAGCACAAAGCCCCGCCAAACCGGTGCAAGGATGGCCAACCAGGGCGCTCCTTGTCCGGGGGCGGGGCTCTCAATCAGAAAGCGGTAATAGGGATCAGTTCACCACGACCGGCTCTCCCGCGCTCTCGGCCGGGGTGTGGTACTCCTCCTCGGCATCACGGAAACGCTCCAGCATCGCTTTAGAGGGCGCTTCGCCCAGCAGACTGCCCACTACGATGGCCAGCAGTGCGAACAGGAAGCCCGGGATGATCTCATACAGCCCCAGCCAGCCGAACTGCTTCCAGACGATGACGGTGATGGCACCGACCAGCATGCCCGCCAGCGCACCGTTGCGGGTCATTCGCGGCCACAGCACCGATAGCAGCACCACGGGACCAAAGGCGGCACCGAAACCGGCCCAGGCGTAGCTCACCAGCCCCAGCACCCGGTTTTCCGGATTCATGGCGACGGCGATGGCAATCACGGCGATCAGCAGCACCATCAGGCGACCCACCCACACCAGCTCACGCTGGGAGGCGTTCTTGCGCAGGAAGGGCTTGTAGAGATCCTCGGTAATGGCGCTGGAGCAGACCAGCAGCTGGCAGCTTAGAGTGCTCATCACCGCCGCCAGAATGGCGGAGAGCAGCACACCGGCGATCCAGGGGTTGAACAGGATCTTGGAAAGCTCGATAAAGACCCGCTCCGGGTTGCCGGTCACTCCAGCCGCCACTTCCGGGAAGCGGGCAAAATAGGCTAGCCCGAAGAAGCCGATGGCCACCGCGCCTGCGAGGCAGAACACCATCCAGGTCATGCTGATACGGCGGGCATTGGCCATGGAGTGATGGGAATCCGCCGCCATGAAGCGGGCCAGAATGTGGGGCTGACCGAAGTAGCCAAGACCCCAGGCCATCAACGAGACAATGGCGATCACATCCAGATTCTTGAACATGTCGAGGTTGCTGGCGCTCTTGGCGGCCACCTCGATCATGGCGCTATCCACCCCGCCGACGGCGATGATGACGAAGACCGGGGTCAGGATCAGGGCAAAGATCATCAGGGTCGCCTGCACCGTGTCGGTCCAGCTCACCGCGAGGAAGCCGCCGAAGAAGGTGTAGGTGATGGTGGCAGCGGCACCGACCCAGAGGGCGGTGTTGTAATCCATGCCGAAGGTGCTCTCGAACAAGCGGGCACCGGCCACCACGCCGGAGGCGCAATAGATGGTGAAGAAGAGCAGGATCACCAGCGCAGAGAGAATGCGCAGCACCTTGCTGTGATCTTCAAAGCGATAAGTGAAGTAGTCCGGCAGGGTCAGGGCGTTGCGGTTCTTCTCGGTATGTACCCGCAGGCGGCCCGCTACCCAGCGCCAGTTGAGGTAGGCACCGATGACCAGACCGATGGCGATCCAGCTCTCGGAGATGCCGCTGACGAAGACGGCGCCGGGCAGCCCCATCAGCAGCCAGCCGCTCATGTCGGAGGCGCCGGCGGAGAGAGCGGTAACCCAGCTCCCCATCCGGCGGCCGCCCAGAATGTAGTCATCAAAGTTGCGGGTGGCGCGATAGGCGACGAAGCCGATCAACACCATTCCGAGGATATACACCAGGAAGGTGATTAACATGGGTGTGCTAGCTGTCATGCAAAACTCCGTTTTGTGTCATTTTCTGCCCGCTCTGGTGACGGGCTCATCCCTAAAAAACCGGCCTAGCTTAATCAGCCGTTCGCGCCAGCTCAACCACTTTTAACAAACACAAAACACAATAAAAACCTTTGCGCATCAAATCATCTGCCACATCAAGAGGATGGCGCCAGATTTCCTGCCGTTGCCGTGATGATCATCTCGCAGCGCCAGCCGCTACTGAGCGTTATGTTTTCACATTTTGTTACTATCGAGCTTTTTACATCCTCCCCGTCCCCTCCTACACTCGCCGCCCTGAATCCAACGAACCGGGGCCACGCCTATGTCCTCTCATCTGTCGCAACTGCGCACCCTCGCCCGCCGTCTCCATCCGGTAGAGGAGTCGGGCCATCTCATCAGACGGGCCAAGTATGTGGGACGTCTCTGGCTCAATCCCGGCGCCCGCGCCCTCTACCGCCAACAGCAGGAGCAACCGCTGCTGGCGCAAGCGATCAGCCGCTTCCCCGATATTCTGGAAAAGCCGATCCACCCCTATCGCCACAAGGGGCTCCGCAAGCGCCTGCGCGCGGGGCTTATCAGCGGCCACTACCAGCAGCTGGCTCGCCAGCTGCCCAAGGCACAACAACTGGCGATCTACAGCGGCCGCGGCCTGCTGCTGGCCCAGTGGCAGAGCGACAAGCTGATGGCACCGCTGACCCTGCAACTCGATTACCAAACCCATATGGGCAAAGAGGGGGAGATGAGCCTGACCCTCAAGCTGGGTGACACGGGGCTCTATTACATGGCTCTCAATTTGCGCCCTGCTCCGAACCCGACCCTCGAGATCTGCTCGCTGCAAGGGGGCAAGGGCCAGAACGAGGAGATCAAACAGGTCACCAAGGCATGCGGCGGGCTGCGCCCTATGTCCCTGCTGGTCTATATGGCTGCCGAGCTGGCCCGGGGATTGGCGTGCAACACCCTGCTCGGGATCCGCACCCAAAGCCACGTCTATCAGAGCAGCAAGCGCACCGCCGATCGGGTCAAGTTCGACCTCGATGGCTTGTGGCAGGAGCATCAGGGCTGCGTGCAGGATGACCTCTGGATGAGCCTGCCACTGGAGGTGCCCCGCAAGACGCTGGAGGAGATCCCCTCCCGCAAGCGCGCCAGCTACAAGGCGCGCTATCAGTTGCTCGATCAGCTCGGCAGCGAGCTACAGGCAAATCTGCTGCGACGCTGAGTCAGCACAGCAGAAACAAAAAGGGCGAACAGCATGCTGTTCGCCCTTTGTCATGACGGGGATCGGCCCTTAGCGATTGATCGCTATCGGCATACCGTTGCGCTGCTCCAGCGCCTGCTTCACCAGCTGGGAGTCGCTGTCGGCGTGGGCAATGAAGCGGGTCACCGCCGGGGTCATCGGCAGCGGTGCCGGCAGCTTGGAGTTAAACTCCTCTTCACTGCGCGACAGCGGCTGGTGCACTTCCAGATAACGAACGCCGTTGGGCTCGAGAGAGGCCTTGATCGGCTGGTTGACAAACTGGACGCGGGTACCAACCGGAACCCGCTTGAACAGGTACTCGATATCGTCGTTACGCAGCCGCACACAGCCGTGACTCACCCGCAGACCGATACCGAAGTTGGCATTGGTGCCGTGGATGGCGTACATCTTGCCGATATAGAGTGCAAACAGCCCCATGGGGTTGTCCGGACCGGCCGGCCATACCGCTGGCAGGCTCTCGCCACGGGCGGCATATTCGGCATGCATCTTGGCAGTCGGGGTCCAGGTCGGGCCCGCTTTCTTGCGCTGCACGCTGGTCACCCAGTTTTCCGGGGTGTCGGTGCCGAGCTGGCCGATGCCGATGGGCAACACTTCTACCACCTTCTTGCCTTTCGGGTAGTAGTAGAGGCGCATCTCGGCCACGTTCAGCACAATCCCTTCACGAGGGGCATCCGGCAGGATGAGTTGCTGGGGGATCACCAGCTTCTCGCCGGTCTGTACCAACAGGGGATCCGCATCGGGGTTGGCCTCTATCATGTTGGTCAGCCCCAGCTGGAATTTGGCAGCAATGGCCTCCAGCGTCTGGCCATTCTCTTCGGCCGGAACCACATATTCCAGATTTTCCCCCACCAGACGGCTGTTGGCCGCAGGCAGAGCATATTCAACAGCGAAAACCGGCGCAGCGGTCAGCAGCAGGCTGTAGCAGAGTGTTACCACACTATTGCGAAGGAGCTTCATAACTTTCCCATGATAATGACTGAATTGACATCTCTGAGCTGACGGCTGATCAGCAGAAGATCAGGGGCGCGAAGAGAAGGCCGCCATTTTTCTCCTCTGCTGACCAAATATCAACTGACAAGTGGTGACGGGTCGATGATTAATATGCGGATTATCCAACGCCCTCGACTCGCCCTCTCCCCCTGTTTATCCCCGTTGCCAGAGGCGCATATCATAACCTGTGGGAGATTGATGCAACCGCAGATGAAATTGCTCAATGATAGCGAAGATATGGTCGAAAATATCGGCTTGGATCCCTTCGTAATCAGCCCATGCGGTGGTCGCGGTAAAACAGTAAATTTCCAGCGGCAAACCGTCTGACGTGGGCGCCAGCTGGCGCACCATCAGGGTCATGTCCTTGCGAATGCCGGGGTGAGCACGCAGATAGGCATCCAGATAGGCGCGCAGGGTGCCGAGGTTGGTGAGGTGACGACCGTTGATAGGGCAGCTCAGGGCATCGCTCAGCTGCTGATTGTAACTGCTCAGCTCCTGCTCCTTGCGACTGAGATAGGGGGCCAGCAGTTGTGCCTGCTTGAGCTGCCGCTGCTCATCGGCTGTCAGAAAGCGTACGCTGGTCATGTCGATATTGATGCTGCGCTTGATACGGCGGCCACCCGACTCGGTCATCCCCTGCCAATTCTTGAAAGAATCGGAGATCAGGGCATAGGTGGGGATAGTGGTGACTGTTTTGTCCCAGTTCGACACCTTGACCGTGGTGAGGCCGATATCGGTCACCTCACCATCGGCGCCATACTTGTCCATCTGCAGCCAGTCACCGACACTCAGCATCCGGTTGGCGGAGAGCTGGATCCCTGCTACCAGCCCGAGGATGGGGTCCTTGAACACCAGCATCAGCACCGCAGTCATGGCACCCAGACCGCTGAACAGGAACAGCGGCGACTTGCCAAGCAGCAAGGCGATCATCAGGATGCCCACCAGAATGCTGCCTACCAGCTTGGCCCCCTGAAAGATGCCACGCAGGGGCAGGTCCCGCCACAACCGAGTATTGCGGCTCACCGCCAACACGCAGTCGAGCAGACTAAAGAAAGAGAGCAGCAAAAAGAGCAGGATCCAGAGCTGAGCCAGCATTTCGATCAACTTGAGGCTCTCCGACTGACGGGGTAACCAGATCTCAGCCTGAGCCAGCAAGACGGCTCCCTGAAAGACAAAAGCGAGTCGGTAAAAGAGGCGCTGTTGCAATTGAGGCGGTAGCCACACCTGCTTGGCTCTACCAAGTATCCCCACCAGCCGCACCAGCAGAAAGCGGTGCAGCGCCATGTGCAGCAACAGGGAGGTAATGACGATAAAGCCCAGCGCGATTACCAGCGCCATCATGCTGGTCACTTCCACCCCAAGGCCCGACAACCAGTTAAAAAACGCCTCTTTCATTGCTCTCTCCCGAACCGGGCAGCCCGCTGGCTGCAAAAACAGTGGTGGTCAGGGTACCGCTCCCCTCCCCCATGTCAAATCGGCGTATGCCTGAAATGACAACGCCCGGCACAGGCCGGGCGTTGTTTCAAAGCGAGGCTGACTTAGCAGACCAGGCTCAGGGCATCGCGAGCGATGACCAGCTCTTCGTTGGTCGGGATCACCATGGCGCAACGGCTGTCGGCGGTGGTGATGCGACCTTCGCCACCCAGTACCGCGGCGTTGTTGGCCTCTTTGTCCACCTTGAAGCCAAACAGTGCCAGACGGTTCAGCACCATCTCGCGCACCATGGCGGCGTTCTCACCGATACCGCCGGTGAAGACCACGGCGTCCAGACGACCGTCCATCGCAGCGGCATAGGCACCGACATACTTGGCCACACGGTAGGTGAAGACATCCAGCGCACGCTTGGCACCGGCGTCGGTGGCGTAGTTGGTGGTGACGTAGCGGCAGTCGCTGCTCGCTTCGGTCATCCCCAGCAGACCGGACTCACGGGTCAGGGTGTGGTTGATCTGCTCCACGCTGTAACCGAGCTGGTCGTGCATGAAGAAGACCACGGCCGGATCGATATCACCGGAGCGGGTACCCATCGCCAGACCTTCCAGCGGAGTCAGCCCCATGGAGGTGTCTACGGATTCGCCGTTCTTGATGGCGCAGACAGAGGCACCGTTACCCAGGTGGCAGTTGATGATGTTCAGTTCATTCAACGGCTTGCCCAGCTCTTTCGCGGCTTCTTCCGCGATGTAGCGGTGAGAAGTACCGTGGGCACCATAACGACGGATGCCGTGTTCGCGGTAGAGCTTGTGTGGCAGCGCATAGAGGTAGGCCTCTTGCGGCAGAGTCTGGTGGAAGGCGGTGTCGAACACGGCCACGTTTTTCTCGGACAGCTGCGGGAACACTTTCAGCGCGGCGCGAATACCGATGAGGTGGGCCGGATTGTGCAGCGGGGCGAACGGAATGGCGGCTTCGATACCGGCGATCACGCCGTCATCAATACGCACGGAGCGGGAGAACTGCTCGCCACCATGTACGATGCGGTGACCGATGGCCACCAGTTGCTCGGCAAGAGTCGGATCCTGCGGCAGGATATGACCCACGATATGGTCGAGGGCCTCCTGGTGCGCGGCACCCGCGCCCAGCATGGCTTCGCCCTTGACCCCGTGGAGTTTCCATTTGATACGTGCATCATCCAGATTGAAGCATTCGGCCAGGCCGGACAGCATGTCCTCACCTGTTTCGGCGTCCATTACGGCAAATTTCAGGGAAGAGCTACCGCAGTTAAGGATCAATACCAACTTGCTCATTTTCTACATCTTCCTGTGCTTCGGCTTTACGCCGACAGTGTCGTGTCATCCAAAAAGAGGATGGGATTCCCCTGCCGGGGGCTTATGGTCGCAGGAAAGTGCGCCCAATTTTTCAATTCTTGCTCTTGAAAGAGTCATCGCAACTTGTGGTGCGTATCACTCGTTTCAATGCTTGCGAGTCTCGACGCATCAGCTGCGCAGGGCTCGCTTCAATGGGGATGCTCAGGCGATGGCCAGCAGATCCCGGTGTACCTTGACCACCAGCTTCTTCACTTTGGCGGGCTGGTTGCGGGTACAGAGCGGGCGATGCAGTTCGCCCGGCCAGAAGATGGAAAAATCGCCCGGTTGCAGCGCCAGATAGGTAGTCTGCTCGTCATCGACAAACCAGAGGTCAGGATGGGGATGGTCAGCACCTTCATTCGCATACTCATGAGGCCCGACACCGATCCACTCTTCGCCTGCCAGCAGCAGCTGGATATCGAGATAGTCGCGGTGGAACTCGCCACGGCGATCCGCAGCCGGCTCGGTCATCTCCTCGCTCACCAGACAGAACAGCTTGAGGCCGTCGATCTCGCTCTTGCCAAGGGGCGCCTCGCGCCAGAGGGCAACGCTTTTGACCACCTCGACCATGATGCGATCCAGCGGGGCAGGCAGCGGCGTACGCTGCAAAGTGTTCAGGCTACCGGTGATCATGGTGCGAGCATCTTCCTGTTAGGTATATCTGCGCGGCATCTTTGCCGCCCAATGAAAAAGGACCTGTTACAGGTCCTTCGATAATGCCCCCGGCGATCCGTGCAGAGGGATTATAGCTAACGTTCATATTCAGCATATTGGAGCACTGTTACACACTCATCCAGTGATTGCCAAGAGTATGGACTCCATTTTCACGGTGATCGTACCAGCTGAAACCATATTATTCACCACCCTTTTGCCAGCGACTTTGACCAGACGCAAAAACGGGAGCATCAGCTCCCGTTTTTTTCGCAAAACCGTTTAACAACCGGCTTCATTCAAGCCTTTTCGGCGTTTTCCACCGGTTTGGCGTACATGGCACGCCAGATAGCCTTGTGCTCTTGTGGCACTTCTGACTGACGGGTCAGGAAAGCAGCCTGTTCGATGGTATTGGCCTTGCCAGCCACATCTGCTGCCAGATAGTTGCTGGGGAAGAGGCGGTAACTGCTCCATATAGCCTTATCGATCAGCGCGGCCAGTTCGTCCGGATCGCTGAAGCCCTCGGTAATGGGGGCGCCGAAAGAGACATGTACCCGCCCCTTCATGCCGACGATACCGGCGACAATGCTCTCGATATCTTCGAACTCGCCCTTCTCGTAGCTGCCGTTGACCGATTTCTCGTAGAGCTCGCGCGCCTTCGCCTTGTCGGTGGGGTCCAGCTCGTAGCTGATGCTGACCGGCACGATATTGAGGCTACGCATGTAGTCGACAAAGTCGATCTTCTGCTTCTTGCCGTCGACATAAAACATCTTGAGGATGGCCGGATCGGTCTTGTCATCCCCATCCTTGGCCCGCCCCTCTTTCTGGGCGATCCAGATGGAGTGCCCCTCGTGGACCGACTGACCTATATAGGCCGACAGCTCGCCGAGCGCTTTCATCATCTCCCGCGGCCCCTTGGCGGAACGCTTGACGATAAAGCTCTTGTTGAGCTTCATCAGCTCGGTGGCGCAGGGCTTGCGCAGCAGGTTGTCGCCGATGGCGATACGTACGGTATCAAAACCGTGGGTGTGCAACCCCCAGTTGACGAACGCCGGGTCCATGGCGATGTCTCTGTGGTTGGAGACAAACAGGTAGCCCTGCTCCTTCTTCAGATGTTCGAGCCCGGAGAAGGTCACCCCCTTGGTGGAGGTGGCGATCATGCGGGACATATAGCGAGTCACCCCCATCTGGACCTGATGCACCGTGGTCACTTTTGACCATTTACGGCGCAGGAACAGGCGGATCATCGGGCGGATGGCCCAACCCAGCCAGCTCATCAGGGAACCGAAACGATACTTGGCGATGGCGCCGATAAATTCATCATCCTGGATCAGCCGTTCGATGGCTGCCGGCACTTCTTCATCGCGGTAGGGGCGAATATCCGCGAATCTATCTACTTCAGTCACAATGTCAGCCTTGCATGCTAGGAAACCGCAGCCAACCCTTGTTGGCCGGGGAAAATTCAGGGCGCAATTTTACACGCTTTTATGGCAAGGGGTATGAGACAAGCATGAATAGTGAGATCTGACCAGTTAATTAATCGGAGCAGAGCGCCAGTGCCACGGCGGCCTCGGCATGGATGGCAGTGGTGTCGTAGAGCGGCACCGCCGCCCGGGCATCGCCCACCAGCAGGGCAATCTCGGTGCAACCGAGGATCACCGCCTCGGCACCAGCATCCGCCAGCGCCTCGATGATGGCCAGATACTCGGCCCGCGACGATTCGCGGATCTCGCCCAGACAAAGCTCGTCATAGATGATCCTGTGTACCCGCTCCCGCCCTGCCTCATCGGGTACCAGCACAGTAAACCCGAAGCGCGCCTGCAAACGCCCCTTGTAGAAATCCTGCTCCATGGTGAAGCGGGTGCCGAGCAGGCCGACTCGGGTGATCCCGTCAGCCCGCAATTTGGCCGCGGTGGCATCGGCGATATGGAGCAGCGGGATATCGATGGCGGCCTCAATCTCGGGGGCGACCTTGTGCATGGTGTTGGTGCCGATCAGCAAGAAATCGGCGCCGCCGGCCTGGATAGCCTGAGCTTCGGCCACCAACAGGCGAGCGGTGGCGGGCCAGTCACCAACATGCTGCAGCCGCTCTATCTCGGCAAAGTCGACGCTGTTGAGCAGCACCCGCGCCGAGTGCAAGCCACCGAGCTTGGCCCGCACGCCCCGGTTGAGCGCCTGATAGTAGCTGACAGTGGACTCCCAGCTCATGCCACCCAGCAGACCGATACATTTCATAACAGCTCCTTTCATCCCAAGGTAAGGCAGTGCCACGTCACCTTGCAGGCAAGATCACGGGAGCGAGATAAAAAAGGCCCCGCAGGGCCAACAAGACAGCCGGTAAAGGCCCGGGTCAGCCCCGGACTAAATCCAGATCATCAGCACGCAGGCCGCCGTAGCGATCCCCATGCCGAGGTTAAAACGGCGCCAGCCCCGGGCGGTGCGGATAAGACGGCGCACCTGGGCGCCGAACAGTACCCAGAAAGCACCGGTATAGAGGCCGGTCACAAAGAAGATGGCGAGCACCCAGATGGCCGATGGCCAGTAGGCCTCCCCTGCCAGGGTGAAACCGCTGATGGCGGAGAGCGCCATCATCCACGCCTTGGGGTTGAGCAGTTGCAGCATGGCCCCCTGATGGGCGGGAATAAGTGGCCGATTGCCCTCGGCCGGGCCGCTGGCGGTCGCCACCTTCCACGCCAGCCAGAGCAGGTAGGCCGAGCCGATCAGCTTGAGCCCGTCGTGCAGCAGCGGCACCTTGTCAAATATCACCCCGAGCCCCAGCGCAGTAGCGAGGATCATCAGATTGATCCCCCCGACCACCCCTACCAGCAGGGGCAGCGTGCGGCGAAATCCCTGCGCCGCTCCGGCGCTGGTGAGCAGCATATTGTTTGGTCCCGGCGTACCGCAGGTGACCAGTGCAAACCCCGCGAGGGGCAGTACCCAGTTCAGATCCATCTCAACCTCGTTCAGACCACATATCGGACTCTCTGCCAGACAATCCGCCAGATAAAGCAGCCCACCAATATGCAGAAGCGGCAGCCCGACCACAAGGAGAAAGCGGGTGGGAAAAGCCTCAATACCAGAGCATCACCACGCAGAGGGCAGTCAGCAGACCGAGGGAGCCATTGAGCCGGCGCCAGCCCCGATCCGTACTGATCCAGTTGCTCAGCTGATGGCCAAAGAGCACCCAGACAAAGCAGATGGGCAGCGCCACCAGCGCAAACATGATCATCACCGCCAGCTGGCTGGGCCAGTAACCGGCGCCGGCCAGACTGAACAGACTGATGGCGGAGATTCCCATCATCCACGCTTTGGGGTTGAGAAACTGGAAGCCCAGCCCCTCCAGCAGGGTCAGCGGTCGGGCGCGCCGCGCCGGATCGCTCGGGGCTCCTGCCACCGCGATGCGCCAGGCCAGCCAGAGCAGATAGAGGCTGCCGAAGATCTGCAAACCGAGGCGCAGCAGAGGCCAGCGCTCGAACAGCGGATAAAGCCCCAGCGCCAGCACCAGTTGCAACACCGGCTGCCCCAGCCCCACCCCGAGCAGATGTGGCAGAGTGCGACGCACCCCGAAGTTGGCGCCGGAGGCCGTCAGCATCAGGTTGTTGGGCCCCGGCGTACCGCAGGTGAGTACGGCAAAACCGAACAGGGTAACATACCACTCCATCGTCATATTGTGACTCCTTACTCGCTGAGTTGTATCGATACAATGCAAGCTATTTGATTGTTATCAGGCTGAAATTCACGCTATATTGACAACAAATTTGGATCAATGGATTTATTGTCACCATGACAATCTGGGCGCCCGACCTTGCGGCCTTCGATGGCCCCCTCTACCTCAAGCTGGTCAAAGCAATCGAACAGGGGATCGCGAATGGCGAGCTGCCACCGCAAACCCGATTGCCTACCCACAGATCCCTGGCGGATCGTCTGGGTGTCACCGTCGGCACCGTCACCCGCGCCTACAGCGAGGCGGAGCGGCGCGGCCTGCTGGCCGCCCGGGTGGGCCACGGCACCTGGGTCAAGGGAGCGAACACGGATCCCGCCAATGAGTGGGTGATCCGTCAGGAGGAGGGGCACCGCATCGAGCTGTGGCAGAACCTGCCGGTGCAGCTGGATCGGGCGGCCATCATTCGCCCCATGCTGGGGGAAGTGGCGGACGGGGATCTCAACGCCCTGCTCGGCTACGACAAGGAGGCGGGACGACCGGATCAGCGCCAGCAGTTCGTCAACTGGCTGGCGGAGCAAGGGGTGGCCTGTAGTGAGGATCGCCTGCTGTTCAGCCACGGCGCCCAGCACGGCATCATGCTGGCGCTGCTGGCGACCGGCTGCGTGGGGGAGACCATCCTGTGCGAGGGGCTGAGCTACCCCGGTATGCTGGGCAATGCCCGCCAGCTGAAGAATCAGGTGGTGGGACTGGCGATGGACGAGGAGGGGCTGCTGCCCGAGGCGCTGGACGCCGCCTGCCGCACCCGCCGGGCCAAGCTGCTCTACCTCACCCCGACCCTGCAAAACCCCACCACCGCCATCATGAGTCTGGCGCGGCGGGAGGCCATCGTCACCATCGCCCGTCGCCACGATCTGCTGATCATCGAGGATGACGTCAACGGCCTGCTGCCCCAGCAACCTGTGATCCCTCTGGTCAATCTGGCGCCGGAGCGGGTCATCTATCTGGGCAGTCTGGCCAAGATCGCCTGCGGCGGCCTGCGGGTGGGCTTCGTGCTGACGCCCCCTGCCCTGCGCAGCGCCTTCGCCCAGACCATGCGGCTGTCGAGCTGGATGGTGAGCCCGCTGTTGATCGAGCTCGCCTGCAAAATGGTCAGTCAGCGCCAGATCATGCCGCTGGTCGAGCAGCAGCGGGAGATCCTCAAACGCCGTGGCGAACTGCTTCGCCACCTGCTGCCTGCCGCCCGCTGGCAGCCGGGCAGCATGCACGCCTGGCTACCGCTGCCGGAGCCCTGGCGCAGCCAACAGTTTGCTGCCGCCGCCGATGCTCTTGACGTTGGCGTGGCGAGCGGGGAACACTTCGCCGCCGGTCAGTTTGCCGCTCCGCAAGGGGTGCGCCTGAGCCTGAGCCAACCCGCCACCGATGCCCGGGTCGGCGAAGGGCTGGCCCGTCTGGCGCAGCTGCTGCAGGGGACGCCCCCGAGCAATCCCCTGCTATAGTCAGGGCCAGCCGACCTGACCTTCACGCTTCATCGTCATTGCCAAGGAGATGCCGTGCCCCCCATCAGAGCCGCCCTACTGCTTGCCACCCTGTTGCTGGGTGGCTGCGCCTCGTCAACGACCCACCAGCAGCTGGGGGCCGCGCTCAATGGACTGGAAGGGGAGTTGCAACGGCTGGAAGAGGAGCTGGCGGCCATGAACGGCCTGCACTATCAAAAGGCGATCGATGCACCGCTCAGTTTGCGCCGTGCGCTCGGGGCGCCGCAGCCCACGCCAGAGGGGCTGGTGCCGGTGGCCAGCAAGCTGGAAGATGGGCCGATCCTGCGCTATCAATACCGCCTGCCAGCGGGTATGACGAGTCTGCCCCAAAACAACCTCTGCCAGCGCTACGAATTTGAACTGCGCCATCTAGGCCGCCTCGGCAAGCTGGAATTAAGCTGGCAGGGGGAACAGGGGAGTGGCTCACACCAGATCCGTCAAACAGAGTGTGTCTTTCTCACCGAAGCACATAAATCCCGGTAACCGCCTATAATGCCCTTCCTCGTCTCGCGCCGACTACTGTCACTTTTCCTCCCCCGCAGAGTTGTCGCCATGTTCCTCTTGGGTCTAATCTGATCTACTCGTGGAGTATTGAAAGGACGCGTGCATGACGATACTGCTGCTCGAAGAGGATCCACTGCTCCGTAGCGCCATCACCCGGGAACTGACCGAACAGGGTATCCCTGCTGAACGGATCCACCACCACAGCCACCCGGGTCAGGAACGCAGCGGTCTGCTCACCCTGCTGCAACAACAGCCATTCGATGCCATTATCTGCCAGCAAAATAGACAACTGGGGCATGACGGCGCCCGCCTGCTGCATGAAGCACACTACCTCGGCCTGCTACAACCCGCCTGCGTACTACTGTTGATGGATGCAGACCAGAACGAGCAGGATTTTCTCCCCTCGGACCTCTACTTCTCCCTCCATCTGCCACTCCCCTTCATGACCGGGGAGCTCACAACTGCGCTCAAGCAGTTGACACAACTGAGCAGGATGACCCACACCCTCGCCCCTCCAACCCTGCTGCGGGAGTGGAAACTGGCGACCGCACTCTGTGAAGACCTGCTCTATCAACGGGACAACCGACCCCTTGCCCCCTGGCTGGATCGGTTCAAGGGTTACCTGCTGCTGCAGTCCAGCGAACAGCTCACTGCCGCCCAGCATTATGCCCTGTGTGCCAACGAGTATCGGGCAAGCTGGCCGAGGGCCGGATTGTTCTACGCCATGTTGGGAGTGGGCAAACTGCAGAGTGCCGAAACCGACTTGCAGCGTCATCAAACCATATTGCCGACCGCCACCCGACTGGAGCTGCAACTCGCCAGTCAGTTGCACCAACATCAGTGGCAGGCAGCCTGGGAGACCATGGTGCAGTTGCAACAAGTCCGCCCCCATCAACCCCGCTGGCATCAGCTGGCCATGATGCTGGGACTATTACAGCAAGACGAGAGGAAGGTGCTGGAACAAGCCAGTACCCTGAATCTTCACCATTTCAGTGAACAGCGCGTCCGGCTGGCCATCGACCACTTCATGATCAACGCCATGCTGGCGGTGCTGTGGCATACACCATCCAGCAACCGGATCCGCTCCCTGCAACAGGAGTGGGCCCATCTGAAGCGAACAGTGAACCTGCCCGCGCAGGAGTTCGAACTGCTGCAGGCACTGATGCAGGGATTGGATTACCGCTTCGACGAGGCGCTGATCCTGATCGCCCACCATCAACCCAGCCAGGCGAGCGAGAACCATCTCACCCTGTTATTGGGCTTTGCCGTCTGTCAGTTTTGTGGTCTGCCCCACCATGCCCAGCGCTATCTGGCGCAGCTGACACACTACCGTGACCGTGTCGCCCCCCACCCCCTGACCCGTCAGCTGTTTCACCATCTGCTAACGGAACTGGGCCAACAGTTGACGGCGCGGGAGCAGCGCCTGACCAGCTTGCGCCAAACCCGTCATCAAGGGATACAAAAAGGTGACTATCAACTGGCACTGCAGGCCGGCTTGCAACTGCTGGAGGAATTTCCCGCCCTGCCCGGCGATGCCTGGCAACTGCTGGAGCTGCTACAGCACAGCTGGCCGGCGGGCATGGCGGCCCCCAGGGTTGCGCTGCTGGTCGATACCCTGGAGCGGCGCCTCAAGCACAGCCCTGCGTTTCTGGATCAACATGCCCAGCAGTATCAGCGTACTCTGCACGAGATCCGCACTCACTTGCAGCCGCACCTCTCCGGCAGCGCCCCCGCCAGCCTGGGCAAGGGGCCCCCGGAATCATGATGAGGCTGGCCTGTGCCGCCAGCCACATAAGAGAGAGGGGAGCCTTGGCTCCCCTCTATTCATTTCGTGTAACCTTATGGCCCTCAAGAACGGGCACAAGCAGATACGGTGACAGATGACTGTTAAGTCCCCGGGCTCAGCCCAGCGCGTCACTCTCCAGCGCGACCTTGAGAAAATCTTTCCAGCTGATGATGCCGACCAGGGCGCCATTCTCCAGCACCGGCAGACAGGAGACCCCCTTCTCCAGCATCAGCTTGACGCCGTCGCGCACGGTGAGATGGGGAGCGATGGTGACGAGCTGACGACTCATGATCTGGTGGGCACGCTTGTTGAGGGTTTCGGTATCGCGGCTCATCTCGGCTTCGGAGTCGAGATAGGGGCTGATGGCGCGGAACAGATCCCGATCCGAGATGACCCCCACCAGTTCCTCCTCTTCCAGCACCAGCAGGTGGCGAAAGTGTGCCTGCTCGAAGATATCCCTGATGACTCGGAGTCGATCATCCATTGAAACGGTGGCGACCCGGGTCGTCATAATATCCCTGATATGCATGCTAACCTCCCGTTACCAAACTGGTTTCTCTGTTATGGCATGTTTTTACGATGCCAGCCAGTGGCAAGCCCCTCACCAAAGTGCAAATCTGCGTCATTTCACGTAAGATCCGCGCCAGTTTTTCTCCTCCATTTTGAGCAAGCAGATCCCACCCATGATAGTTGCCAGTCAAATCGAACTGATCCGCGGCGGCCGCAAGCTGCTGGACAACGCCTCCGCCACCATTCACCCCGGCCACAAAGTGGGTCTGGTGGGCAAAAACGGCTGTGGCAAGTCCACCTTTTTTGCACTGGTACGGGGCGAGCTGGCCATCGACAGCGGCACCTTCAGCCTGCCCGCCGGTTGGCAGATTGCAGGCGTCGCGCAGGAGACCCCAGCGCTGGACTGCTCCGCCCTCGACTACGTGATCGACGGCGACAAGGAGTTCCGCTCGCTGGAGGCCCAGCTGGTGCAAGCCGAGCAGGATGACAATGGCCTGTTGGTAGCCGAGCTGCACGGTCGCCTCGATACCATCGGCGCCTACAGTATTCGCGCCCGCGCCGCCGAACTGCTGCACGGCCTCGGTTTCAGCGACGAGCAGCTCAGCTCGCCGGTGCGCAGCTTCTCCGGTGGCTGGCGCATGCGTCTGAACCTCGCTCAGGCGCTGCTCTGCCGCTCCGATCTGCTGCTGCTCGATGAACCGACCAACCACCTGGATCTCGATGCGGTAATCTGGCTGGAGAAGTGGCTCAAGGGCTATCAGGGCACGCTGGTGCTCATCTCTCACGACCGCGATTTCCTCGATTCTGTCATCAGCCGCATCATCCATATCGAGAACGGCAAGCTCAACGAATACACCGGCGGCTACTCCGACTTCGAACTGCAGCGCGCCGAACATCTGGCCCAGCAGCAGTCGATGTACGAGAAGCAGCAGCGGGAGATGTCCCACATGCAGGCGTATGTGGACCGCTTCCGCTACAAGGCTTCCAAGGCCCGTCAGGCCCAGAGCCGCCTGAAAGCCATGGAGCGGATGGAGAAGCTCCTCCCCGCCCACGCCGACTCGGAATTCAGCTTCGAGTTTCGCGAGCCGTCGGCCCTGCCGACCCCGCTCATCGCCATGGAGAACCTCTCTGCCGGTTACGGTGACAAGGTGATCCTGGAGAAGATCAAACTCAATCTGGTACCGGGTTCACGCATCGGTCTGCTCGGTCGCAACGGCGCCGGTAAATCGACCTTTATCAAGATGCTGTCGGGCTCCAACCCGCCGCTCTCCGGCAAGCTCGAAGTGAGCGCCGGGGTGAGCATCGGTTACTTCGCCCAGCATCAGCTGGAGACCCTGCGTCTCGACGATTCCCCGCTCGATCATCTGGCCCGCCTCGCGCCGGACAAGACCGAGCAGGAGCTGCGCAACTATCTGGGCAGCTTCGGTTTTCACGGTGACAAGGCGCTCGACAAGGTGGCCCCCTTCTCCGGCGGTGAAAAAGCGCGGCTGGTGCTGGCGCTGATCACCTGGCAAAAGCCGAACCTGCTGCTGCTGGATGAACCGACCAACCACCTGGATCTGGAGATGCGCCACGCCCTGACCATGGCGCTGCAAGGCTTCGAAGGGGCCATGGTAGTGGTCTCCCACGACCGCCACCTGCTGCGCACCACCACAGATGACTTCTATCTGGTGCACGGTGGCCGGGTCGAGCCGTTCGACGGCGATCTGGACGATTACCACAAGTGGCTCGGCGAGCAGGAGAAAGAGACCAACGCCAAACCGGCGGATGGCCCCGTCTCGGCCAACTCGGCGGTGGCGCGCAAGGATCAGAAGCGGCGCGAGGCGGAGTTCCGCCAGCAAACCCGTCCGCTGCGCCAGAAGCTGGAAAAGCTCGAAGCGAGCATGGAGAAGCTGCAGGGCAAGCTGGCCGACATCGAGAGCCAGCTGGCCGATCCGGCCATCTACGAGGAGAGCGCCAAGCAGAAGCTCTCCGAGCTGCTCAAGTCCCAAGGCCCCATCAAGGAGGAGCTGGAGAACGTCGAGATGGAGTGGATGAGCCTCTCCGAAGAGCTGGAAACCATGGAGCAGGAATTCCTTGCGTGACGAACAGCTGATGGCCAGCGAGCGGGTCGCGGTCCACGAATTGCCGACGCCGATCGGCTTCTGGCACTGGAGCGGCAAGGTCTATGGTGAGCGCAGCCAGGATTGGCTCACCGTGCAGGAGCTGGGGGGCAACGTCAATCTGGCGCTGCTGCTGCACCGGCTCGATCAGCTCGGCATCGTGGTCGATCTGACCGACCTGCAACCGGCGCTGGTGCAGACCGAAGCGGTGCTGACCCCGTGGCGCGCCCTGCGCCAGAGCGCCAAGGCGCGACTCGACGAGCAGCATTATCAGTCGATGCTGGCCCACGAGCTGGAGCTGGAGCGGCTGCAACAGGGCGTCCTGTTGCAGACCCTGCGCAGCCTCTCCCTGTTTCGCGGCAACAGCCGCAATTTGTTGAACTATCTATCGTTACTGGGTGCCCAGCAGGGCCCCCTCAGAGATCTAATATGCTGAGCTACCGCCACGCCTTTCACGCCGGCAACCATGCCGACGTGCTGAAACACGCCGTTCAGGCCCTGATCATCGAGTCCCTCAAGAAGAAGGAGAAACCCTTCATCGTGCTGGACACCCATGCCGGTGGCGGTCTCTACGACCTGCGCGGCGACTGGTCCCAGAAGAAGGCCGAGTATGCCGACGGCATCGGCCGCCTGTGGGACGAGCGGGCCCAGTGGTCTGCCATGACCCCCTATCTCGGGGTCATCGAGGAGATGAATCAGAACGGTGAGCTGCACTACTACCCCGGCTCGCCGGAGCTCTCCCGCCGCCTCACCCGCGAGCAGGACAAGCTGGCACTGATGGAGCTGCACAACAACGAGGTCGAAGACCTGCGCGCCAACATGGGCTATGACCCCCGCGTTGCCGTGCACCACCGTGACGGCTTCGAGGGACTGATCGCCCTGCTGCCGCCGACTCCGCGCCGCGGGCTGGTGCTGATCGATCCGCCCTATGAGCTCAAGGAAGATTACTTCGCCGTGGTCGACACCCTGAAAAAGGCGCAGAAACGCTGGGCGACCGGCATCTACGCCCTCTGGTATCCGATCCTCGGGCAGGAGGCGGACAAATCCCGCGACATGCTGCGCGCCATCAAGCGGGAGAACTTTGGCAACGTGCTGGTGGCCGAGCTGGAAGTAGCCGGTCAGACTGCCGACTGGGGCATGAACGGCTCAGGTATGCTGATCATCAGCCCGCCCTGGATGCTGGACGAGCAGATTGAAGCCTTCTTGAAGCCCCTGTGTGCCAAGCTGGCACAGGGCGCAGGCGCCCGGTACAAGGTGGAGTGGCTCAACAAGGCTGAGGATTAATCCCCGCCCCCGCTGCGCTCACCGAATTCAAAAGCAAAAGCCCCATCACGGGGCTTTTGCTATTGGTACGGCCGGTGTGTGCGGCAGCCTGAACCTGCGCGCCCTATGAACGGGCGGGCAGATCCTGTTTCAGCGCAACCAGCAACAGGGCCAGCAGGCCAAAGGGCGGAAACAGGCAGAGCAGGGAGCAGATAAGGGTGATCAGCGCCGGATGCTCGCTCTTGCGGCGCGCCAGTCGCCAGGCGATGACGCCAACGATGATCATCAGCAACGCAATGAACTGGCCAAGCAGGGTGGCATTGATATTCATGAAAGATCCTTTTTCATGGGCAAGTGTGAAGAACCTGTACTTTATCGCCTTGGTTGCGATAGGCAACCGCTGAACCGCACCGGCCACTCGCCCGTTGATAGGTTCTCTCTATTTCGGCAATAGATGAGAATAGTTTTCATTTGATCTCATTTCGGCGGATACTCTCATCATCAACAGAGGGAGCCGCCATCATGAAAAAGACCATCAGCTTTGCCATCCTGCACTTCGGTGTCGCCTTTACCGTGGCCTACCTGCTGACCGGTGAGCTGCTGACCGCCAGCCTGATCGCCCTGATCGAGCCCGCCGTCAACACGGTCGCCTTCTACTTTCATGACCTTGGCTGGCACAAGCTCAAGCCAACTCACAGCCTGCAGGCCAAGACCAGCAGCTTCGCGGTGGTCCATTTCTCGGTGGCCTTCGGGGTGGCCTTCCTGCTGAGCGGCGAGCTGCTCACCGGCGGCGTGATGGCGATGATCGAACCGGCCATCAACACCGTGGTGTTCTTCTTCCACGAGCGGCTGTGGCGCGCCCGCAGTCAGCAACTGGCGCTGGCCTGATCGACCGGGCAACCCGCCTCCCCCTTTATCGCGGCCACAAAAAACCCGACATTCCGGCCAGGAGTGTCGGGTTTTTCACATCAGCAAAGATCTGTATCTGGATGCATCACCCGATGCCCCATCAATAACGATCAGGCTTTCTTGCAGATGGGGTCAACGATAAAGGCATTCTGATCAAACTTCTGCCAGGCGCCGGTGCCGACCCCATCGACCACCAGAATGGAGACCACGCCGAAATCGACAAAGATCCCGAGTAGGGTGGTGGCATCGAACGACTTGGAAACCGGCACCGTCACAGAGTAGCAATCCGCACTTTTGACCGTGATGGTGTAATTCTCTTTCTTCTTGAACGAGGTGATCACATTGCCGTGGCCCAGCAGCATATCGTTGACGTAGATCTCCGCATCGGGATCCTGACTGCGAATGGAAACCTGCTGACTTGTGCCGTTAAACATGGCCGCACAACCGGACAGCATGATGGCCAGCAAGGCCCCCGTCATCAACCTGAACATAGCTAACCTTCTTGTTATTAAGAAAAGGCCGCAAATCTAGCACGCCTCTCGAACAGGAGTGAAAGTACAATGCTGCAGGCCTGTCTGAATGCTCAAAATAGCGACCATTCCTGACCGGTTTTCAAACAAGCCGGCCTCATCCAGCAACAGTTCCCTTCCCCACTGGAGTAGCGCGGCAAAACCGGTCGCCAGCATATGCTGCAGTGCAAAATGCGCTCGGCTCACCTGCTGCATTGCCCTGTAGAGTGTGCTGTAGTAGGCAGATATGCCCTCCTCATTGCTGGAATCTATCGATGAACAAGACCTTGCTTGCCACCCTGCTGTTTGCCCCTCTGCTGGCCAGTGCCGCAACCCCCTCCTTTGACTGCACCAAAGCCTCCGGGTCGGTCGAAACCCTGATTTGCAAGGATGCCGGACTGGCCGCCCTTGATAACGAACTGGCGGCCCTCTACCCCAAGGCGATTGCCGCGCTCTCTCCCGAACAGCTCAAGACAGAGCGCGCCATGCAGCGCGGCTGGATCAAGGGGCGTAACGACTGCTGGAAGGGGCAGGATCTGCGCCAGTGTGTGGAGGATAACTACCTGCTGCGGATCACCGAACTGCAGATCAGCGGCGGCCAGCTGATGGTGCCGGCACCAGTCAACTACCAGTGCGGCAAGAGCGTCACTCTCTCCACCTACTTCTATAACGATGCCAAGCTGCCCGCCGCGGTGATCAACCTGAGCGAGGGCGACCAGCAGCAACAAGTGCTCGCCTATGAAGCCCCCAGCGCCAGCGGCGCCCGTTATGAAGGGCAAAACCTCACCTTCTTCACCAAGGGGGACGACGCCACGCTGGAGCGTTACGGCCAGCCAACCCTCACCTGCATGGAAAATCCAACCAAGGGCTGAGGCTCATAGGGGCGGCTCGTCTTGCCGCCCCACCTTGACTAGATAGCGATATCCAGCGGTTTTCCTTCCCGCACAATCCGCAACTTGAGCGACCCCGGCTTGCTGGTGCTGAGCAGTTCACGCACCTTGTCGATATCGAGGGGACGATAAGCCACCCCGTTGATCTGTTCCAGAATGTCGCCGTTGACCAGACCATAGGGGGCAAGATCCCGTTCGTCGCTGTAGTAGACCTGCAGATGCTCGCCATCAAAACGCACTCCGATATTGCGCAGGGTTGGCGGCACTTTGCGCGCCAGGCTGTCAGCGTCGTAGCAGATCATCATCCGCCCGGGCATGATCGCAAAGCGATTGAAGCGGTTAACAAAATCCAGCCCCAGACCATACTGCTCATTGCTGTTTTCCGACACGCGCAGCTCACCGAGCTGGCGCTCATCAAAGTGCAGGCCGGTGAGGATGTGTTCACGCCCCTCCACCATACCGCTGGCGTCCACCCCTTTGCGTGGCATCGCATCTTCGCCAGAGATCGCCTTCTGGCTGGCCATAAAGTCGATAAAGGCATGATCGGCATAGCTCTGATCGGCCCCGGTATCGAGATACATGCGCACGCTGCTCTCGCCGTAGGTCAGATACACTGCCGGGGAGCGGTTGTAGCTGTCTTCATAGCCGATGCAACGCTCGAAGGTGGCTGCCGACGGAGCCGTCAGCGAAGCCGTGAGCTGATGCCTGTCGCGATCAAACACCCAGCTGAAACGGCGGATAGTGTCGATCCCGAGAATGCCATCGATACGGCTGCCAAGAGACTGGGAGAAGAGATCGAAATCAACGGTTGCCCACAGATCGCTGTCATCAATGGTGACCGATCCCACCGAGAAGGGCTGCGGCTCAACAAAGCCAAGCTGCTCGCTGCCCAGTTGGCTCGAAACGCTGTTCACACTGGCAAAATCAGCCTGATAGGCCCTGGGCAATTCGCTTAAGGTCAGCGCCTTGAAACGGCTGGCCAGACGACGATCGATAAAGGTGATACTGGCCCCGCTATCCAGCAAAAACTGGTACTGCTCACCGGCGATGGTGACGGGGATCAGGGGCGCACTTTCGTAATGCACTGTCAGCACCGGGCCGGGTGCATTGCGCTTGGCGGATGAATCCGGGGCTGTGCAGCCTTGGACGACGAACAGGGCCAACATGGCCAGCGCCACTTTGAACTGCGACTTCATAACTCTCCTTCCCGATAGCAGATGCCCCCGCGACGCCACCGCATAATGCTATCCTGTTGATTTATAGATAAATAAGCTATTTCAGCGGGGAATGCGGACAATAACAAAGAGTTTTATGCTGGTTCAAGCCAGATATGACCATGAATATTCTATGGTGATAGTTCAAGAATGGTTGTTCACGCTATCTCGGCGCGTCATCAATCGCGGGGGATATTTGATTAATTTATTGATCTTGCACAGAGATTCTAAATATTGAGCTTTCTCTCCACAGCGCCATGGTTAATATTGCCATTTGGCAACACTTGCCTCGTCGGAGTCTCCCATGAGCCATGCCAACCCCATCCCGTTGGTGAAACGCAGCAGACTGGAAGCTGAAATTCAGGGGCGGTAGCCATGCCGGATGGAATGGATAAGCGAGAGTTGCCTTCGACCCACTGAAAATGGTGACGACCTCATTTTTATTTCTGACCTGCTCACACAGGCGTGATTTGGCGGTGCTTTCCATGAGGAGCCCATGCACTTTTAACACAGGGGCAATATATGGCGCAAAAAGTAAGTCAAGCTAATACGCTCCGATACCAGAAGTGAGTTGGTAATATTATTATTTAATGATGACTTTTGCTTGGCGGCGATGAAGATGTTACAGAGTTATATAGTGCTCTGCTAACGGATTAGTGTCGCCTTCCATATGATTACTGCTATATTGTTTTTGGAGCTCAGCGTTTGGATATTGATGACATAATTGATTTAACTCGTAGAATTATCTCTGACCATTCTTGTAATGTTGACAATGATGATGAGCTTTATCCCATCGTATCTGTAGCTACGAGTGATGCCTACAACTCAACCATTGACAGTTTTTACCTATTAGAAGACACCCAATTAGCCAAACATTCGTTCTTAGAACGAAATCAGTCACTATCGTTTGGCGAGTTGTATTTGTACTTCTATGGAGTTCTTAATGCTATTTATATGCAACAGCAAGCTATGCTAGTTATTCTCAGAAAAATGGCTATAGAGTTTGACTTAAGCGAAATCCAGGATTGTTTAGTCTTTGATATTCGAAACAGTTTTGCTGCTCATAGCGCAAATCGAGGTGGTAGACAGCTCAAAGAACATAGCTTTATTTTAGACCGTTATTCTCTTCTGCAAGGTAAGCTGAAAGGTTACTCTGCCAATCATGAAAGCGGATTTCTATCTCATGATACGGATGCTTCAACTTTGATTTCAGAATGGGATAAAGTACTTTCCAAGTATCTAGCGTACATATTGACAGTTGTTAAAGAGAACTACGAAGCCAAAATACAACAAAATATTTAAGAATGATTCCTTACGTTCTGGTTTCGCTTCTTTCACAGAATGGCAAATACACATCACACCTTAATTTTGCGTTAGGCAAATCAAATTCTAAAACAGGATATATTAATGAAAATCAGAACATTATTTATTTTTTTCGCTATATTAATAGGTGTTCCACAGGTCTCTTATTCACAATACTCAGATATTCCTAAGCTTACAGAACATGAAAGTTATTCAAATGTCCGAGAGAAAATGATAAAGGCTGGCTGGAAGCCTTATACTAGCAACGAAGCAGATACTTGTCTTAAAGGTGACTCGCGTTGTGAAGGTAGGCCGGAAATGTTGGCTTGTGCAGGAACAGGAATGGCTAACTGTAAATTTACTTGGGAAAAACAAGACAACATAATAGCAATATGCACTGTAGGCGAAGATGCGAAATTTGAAGATATGTGTTCCTACCCATAAACCAACAAAATTCAATAAATATGCCAAACAAACTCCTCAATGGGACTGTCAACGCGTGGCTTTTCCAGTCCTATTAAGTCGCGGTGGTTACGGTTGTTATGTTTGAGTTTAGCGTTATGCGTTGCCAGCCCCTTAGGCAGGCGTTAGACATTTTAAGGAGTCATGATTGAGTAAAGCTATTGATTGGGGCATGGAAGTAGCGAATATTAGCAATGAGCTTTCTGATGCAGGTGTTCCGGGAGTTGGTCTGCTAGGTAAGTTTGCACAGAGTTTTTATAATGATTACCTCAATAAAAGGTTTGAAAGTTTTTGCAACAAAGCTGAAGTAGATGAAGAATTAATAAATAAAATTTCTGTGAACGAAGACTATTCGAACTGCTTTTACGCTACTCTTGAAACAGTACGTCAAACTCACTCTCAATTGGGTGTCAAAGCATTAGCTCTAATTTACAAAGATCATTGGAACGATCCGGATTTTTTGATTCCAGCTATGAGAGCATTTAATCAAGTAAGCAATCTAACACTTCTTGCTTTCATGGAACTGTACGAGAGTATTGATGCAGGAAAGGATTACTTGGAACTGAAAGTTATACAAGATGGTGAAAAACAGTTTCACCCTCGATACAACGAAGCTGTCGAGTTGATCTACAGAAACTTTTTTGTACAAAGTGTATCTGCATCAATGGTTGAAAATGGTCCAATGCAAGGAATGAAATGGCATCATACAGACGCGTATTATGATTATTGTGTCATGGCAAAAAATGTCTAACAAAGTATTTAAGAAGGATTCGCAACGCTTGGTAAATTTCGTTTAATTTCAGCTTTAGCCCATAGGTTCGATTAGTGAAACGTAATCGGACGTTCGCGGTCACAATATTTCTTGATAGCACCAATTGCCTTTAGAGACCAACTTTCACGCTGTCTCATTTTTTACCTGTATCTTTGCTGGCGTAACACTCCCCAAGGAGATTTATGAAGCCCGACTTAACCGGCACTCGGATTGTGCTGCGCACCATTGGCCCGCACGATACTGCCGATCTGTTCGAGATTTATGGCAATCCGCTGACCATGGAGTTTGCCTCTGATCCCTGCTTTACCTCTCCCGCCATGGTGGCACAGATGATGGCGAGCGTGGTGCGGCTGGAGCAAACGGGGGAGTCGCTGGAGTGGGCGATTGTCGAGCGGGAGGGCAACAAGGTGATCGGTACCTGCGGCCTGCACAGTTTCAGCGAGGCGGGTCGCTGCTGCGAGGTAGGTTGCCTGCTCAATGCGGCCTATTGGCGCAGAGGGTTTATGTCGGAGGCGCTGGGATTGCTGTTCGCCCACGCCAGCACACTGGGAGTCACCTGCCTCACCGCAGATATCGATGCAGATAACGTCCGCTCTATCGCCCTGTTTGAAAAACTGGGCTTCAAGGCGCATGCAGGGCGCTATCAGCGCATGCTCCCCTTTATCTGACCCGAGACCAGAGGCACAACGCCCTCGCCTCTCAGGGCGTTGCAGCAAGGAGCAGGCATAAAAAAACCGGAACCCAAGGGTTCCGGTTTTTTTCATTCCAGCCGAGGCTGGCAAACCAGCAAATTAAGCCTGGTTTTTAACTTCTTTCAGACCGCGGAAAGGAGCTTTGGCACCCAGAGCTTCTTCGATACGGATCAGCTGGTTGTACTTGGCAACACGGTCAGAACGGCTCATGGAACCGGTCTTGATCTGGCCAGCAGCGGTACCAACAGCCAGGTCGGCGATGGTCGCGTCTTCGGTCTCACCGGAGCGGTGGGAGATGACGGCAGTGTAGCCAGCGTCTTTGGCCATCTTGATGGCAGCCAGAGTTTCGGTCAGGGAACCGATCTGGTTGAACTTGATCAGGATGGAGTTGGCGATGCCGTTGTCGATACCGCGCTTCAGGATCTTGGTGTTGGTTACGAACAGGTCGTCACCAACGATCTGGATTTTCTTGCCCAGTTCAGCAGTCTGGTAGGCGAAGCCTTCCCAGTCAGATTCGTCCAGGCCATCTTCGATGGAGACGATCGGGAACTTCTCGGTCAGCTCAGCCAGGAAGTCGGAGAAACCGTTGGAGGTGAAGATACGACCTTCGCCTTTCAGGTTGTACTCTTTCTTCTCTGCGTCGTAGAACTCGGAAGCAGCGCAGTCCATAGCCAGGGTGATGTCGGTGCCCAGTTTGTAACCGGCAGCGGCAACGGCTTCAGCGATAACTTCCAGCGCTTCGGCGTTGGATTTCAGGTTCGGAGCGAAACCACCTTCGTCACCAACTGCAGTGTTGTAGCCCTTGGACTTCAGCACTTTGGCCAGGTTGTGGAACACTTCTGCGCCCATGCGAACGGCTTCTTTCAGGGTCTTGGCGCCAACCGGCTGGATCATGAACTCCTGGATGTCGACGTTGTTGTCGGCGTGCTCACCACCGTTGATGATGTTCATCATCGGCAGCGGCATGGAGTAAACACCCGGGGTGCCGTTCAGCTCGGCGATGTGGGCGTACAGCGGCATGCCTTTGGCAGCAGCGGCAGCTTTGGCGTTAGCCAGGGAAACAGCCAGGATGGCGTTGGCGCCGAACTTGGATTTGTTCTCGGTACCGTCGAGGTCGATCATGATCTGGTCAACGGTGGCCTGGTCCTTGGCATCTTTACCCAGCAGAGCTTGAGCGATCGGGCCGTTTACGGCTTCGATGGCTTTCAGCACGCCTTTACCCAGGAAACGGCTCTTGTCGCCGTCACGCAGTTCCAGCGCTTCGCGGGAACCGGTGGACGCGCCAGACGGAGCGGCTGCCATACCAACAAAACCACCTTCCAGGTGAACTTCGGCCTCAACGGTCGGGTTACCACGGGAGTCGATGATTTCACGACCGATCACTTTAACGATCTTGGACATGTGTATTTCCTCAGGTTTCGTAAAAAAACAACAAAAATATGCCAAAAAAAGCGGCTGTGGCACAGTGCCCCAACCGCATTTATTTTCAATTACTTCAAATTACGCTTCTGATACTCGCCTGCCGCCTTCACAAAACCGGCGAACAGAGCGTGGCCATCACGAGGAGTAGAGGTGAACTCCGGGTGGAACTGCGCAGCCACGAACCAGGGGTGATCCGGGATCTCGATGATTTCCACCAACTTCTTGTCGGCGGAGAGACCGGTCACTTTCAGACCTGCCGCTTCAATCTGCGGCAGCAGCTTGTTGTTTACTTCGTAACGGTGACGGTGACGCTCGTAAATGGTCGGGCTGCCGTACATCTGACGCACCTTGGAATCTTCGACCAGGTGGCAGAGCTGGGAACCCAGACGCATGGTACCGCCCAGATCAGACTTCTCGGTACGGGTCTCGACGTTGCCCTCTTCATCCACCCACTCGGTGATGAGGCCGACGACCGGATAGGCGCAATCTTTCTTGAATTCGGAGGAGTGAGCCCCTTCCATGCCCGCCACGTTGCGAGCGAATTCGATCATGGCAACCTGCATGCCGAGGCAGATACCCAGGTAGGGGATCTTGTTCTCGCGGGCATACTGGGCAGCCAGAATTTTGCCTTCCACACCACGCTCACCGAAGCCACCCGGCACCAGGATCGCGTCCAGACCTTCCAGCAGCTCGGCGCCACGGGTCTCGATATCCTGAGAGTCGATGTACTTGATGTTGACGGAAAGGCGAGTCTTGAGACCACCGTGCTTGAGCGCCTCGTTGACGGACTTGTAAGCGTCCGGCAGGGAGACGTACTTGCCGACCATACCGATGGTCACTTCACCAGTCGGGTTGGCCTCTTCGTAGATAACCTGTTCCCACTCGGACAAGTCAGCCTCTTTGCACTCCAGACCGAAACGCTCGGTGAAGTAGGAGTCCAGATTCTGGGATTTCAGCAGTGCCGGGATCTTGTAGATGGAGTCGACGTCTTTCATGGAGATGACGGCGCGCTCCGGCACGTTGCAGAACAGGGCAATCTTGGCGCGCTCGTTGGCCGGAATGGCACGGTCGGAGCGGCAGATCAGCACATCCGGCTGGATACCGATGGAGAGCAGCTCTTTGACAGAGTGCTGGGTCGGCTTGGTCTTCACTTCACCGGCAGCAGCCAGGTAAGGAACCAGCGTCAGGTGCATGAACATGGCATTGTTGCGGCCCACTTCGGCAGCCAGCTGACGAATGGCTTCGAGGAACGGCAGGGACTCGATGTCACCTACGGTACCGCCCACTTCGACGATGGCAACCTGATGGCCTTCGGCACCGGCAATCACCCGCTCTTTGATGGCGTTGGTGATGTGCGGGATAACCTGAATGGTGGCGCCCAGATAGTCACCACGACGCTCTTTACGCAGTACGTCGGCGTAGATACGGCCGGTGGTAAAGTTGTTGCGACGGGTCATCTTGGTGCGGATGAAACGCTCGTAGTGGCCCAAATCCAGATCGGTTTCGGCCCCGTCCTCGGTTACGAACACTTCACCATGCTGGGTCGGGCTCATGGTGCCCGGATCCACGTTGATGTACGGGTCCAGTTTCATGATGGTCACATCCAGACCACGGGCTTCCAGAATGGCTGCCAGAGAAGCTGCGGCAATGCCTTTGCCGAGGGATGAAACAACGCCACCAGTAACAAAAATATATTTGGTCGTCATGCTGAACCTGAAAGAAGTTTAGGGAATTTTAAGGGGTGCTTCGGGGATGAAGCAGGACGGGGAAACAGTATACCAAAAACCCCTCTCCCAAACAATGAGCAAAAATCTATCAGGCTCACCGCCCCCCCATCTTGCGCCAAATCAACTTTGCTCGGTTTCCTTCGCCTTATCCCAGGCGGCATCGAGCTTTTCGAGGGTGCAATCGGTCATTTTCAAGCCTTCTGCGGCGATTATCTGCTCAACATGACGAAAACGACGTTCGAACTTGGCGTTGGCACCTCGCAGTACCTGCTCCGGATCCTTGCCCAGATGACGCACCAGATTGACGGTGGCAAATAACAGGTCGCCGAGCTCGTCGCTCACTCGCGCCTCGTCCACATCGGCCATCAATGCCTCTTCCATCACCTCGTCGATCTCCTCGTGGATCTTGTCCACCACAGGCCCCAGCGTCTTCCAGTCAAAACCGACAGTGGCGCAGCGTTTCTGAATTTTGGCGGCGCGGGTCAAGGCAGGCAGCGAGAGCGGGATATCATCCAGCACGCTCTCTTTGTCGAGGGCCGCCCGCTCCTTGGCTTTTTCCGCCTCCCAGTTCGCTTTTACCGCCTGCTCGTTGGAGAGGTCTGCATCGGAAAAAACGTGGGGGTGACGACGAATGAGCTTCTCGCTCACCGTATCGACGATATCGGCAAAGTCGAACAAGCCCCGCTCTTTACCCAGCTGGGCGTAAAACACCACTTGAAACAGCAGGTCCCCCAACTCCCCTTTCAGCCCCTGCCAATCCTCAGTCTCGATGGCATCGGCCACTTCGTAGGCCTCTTCCAGGGTGTGCGGCACTATGGTCTGGAAGTCCTGTTTCAGATCCCAGGGGCAGCCGTTTTGCGGATCGCGCAGGCGAGCCATGATGTCGAGCAGTTGGGGCAGATCGTAACGTTGGGACATGGGATATTCGCTTTCGATTCGTTCAAAAAGGGTCATAAATACAGACCGGCCACTGGGGCCGGTCGGTTCGCTATCAAAGCCGCTTGGCGCTAATTACGTCATTGAGCTGACTGAGCTTGGCCAACGCCCGGTTGAAGGCGTTGATGTTGTAAATCTCCAGCTCCATGTCGATCTCGGCGGTCTGCTCGCGCACATTGGAGCGTGAGCGCACCCCCATCACATTGATCTTCTCGTTGGCCAGCACTGTGGTGATATCACGCAGCAAGCCGGAGCGATCGTTGGAGATGATCCGGATGGTGAGGCCGTAACCGCCGGAGTAGTTCTCCCCCCACACCGCATCGATCAGCCGCTCCGGGTTGCGACGTGACAGCTCCTTGAGCTGCTCGCAATCTTCCCGGTGAATGGATACGCCGCGCCCCATGGTAATAAAGCCCTGAATGGAGTCCCCCGGAATGGGCTGACAGCAGCGGGCGATATGGGTCATCAGGTTGCCGACCCCTTCCACCACTATGTGATCCTTGGGCTTGTGGCGCATCGGCGCATTGGCCTTCTGCTCCAGCTTCTCCAGCAGGCGGCGATCTTCCTCTTCCGCCGTCGGCTTGTTGTAGCAGGTGTCGAGATAGTTGAGCACCTGGTTGATGCGGATATCGCCGCTGCCGATACCGGCCAGCAGATCGTCGGTGCTCTCCAGATTGAAGCGGCGCAGCATGTTGCCCTTGTCGATCTTGGACATGCTGAGGTTGTGGCGATCCAGCTCCTTCTCGAACAGCTCGCGACCGGCCACGATATTCTTGTCCCGATCCAGTTTTCTGAACCAGGTCGCCACCTTGGCCCGCGCCCGGCTGGAGCGCAGGAAGCCGGCGTTGGGGTTCATCCAGTCGCGGCTCGGGTTCGGCTCCTTCTGGGTGATCACCTCCACCTGATCGCCGGTCTGCAGCGCGTAGGTGAACGGCACGATGCGGCCGTCAATCTTGGCGCCGATGCAGCGGTGGCCGATCATGCTGTGGACGTGATAGGCAAAATCAAGCGGGGTAGCGCCAGCCGGCAGGTCGATGACATCCCCTTTCGGGGTGAAAACGTAGACTCTGTCCTCGAACACCTGACTGCGCAGGTCTTCGAGCAGGGAACCGCTCTCGGAGAGATCCTCCTGCCAGGCGAGCAGTTTGCGCAGCCACTCGATCTTGTCTTCGAAGGTGTTGGCCTTGCCGCCTGCCTGTGCCCCTTCCTTGTAGCGCCAGTGCGCCGCGACGCCGAGCTCGGCATCCTGATGCATCTGGTCGGTACGGATCTGGATCTCGACCGTCTTGCCCTCAGGCCCCACCACTACGGTGTGAATTGACTGGTAGCCGTTGGGTTTAGGGTTGGCGACATAGTCGTCAAACTCGCGGGGAATGTGGTGGAACTGGGTATGGACGATACCGAGCGCCGCATAGCAATCCTGCAGCCGCTTGGTCACTACCCGCACCGCGCGCACGTCGAACAACTCGTTGAATTCGAGGTGCTTCTTCTGCATCTTGCGCCAGATGCTGTAGATGTGTTTCGGGCGGCCGTACACCTCGGCGTCAACTCCCGCCTCTTTCAGCCCATTACGCAGGGATTGCACAAACTCGCGGATATAGCGCTCGCGGTCGAGCCGCTTCTCGTCGAGCTGCTTGGCGATCTGCTTGTAGGTATCCGGGTGCAGGTAACGGAAGGCGAGATCTTCCAGCTCCCACTTGAGCTGGCCGATGCCCAGACGGTTGGCGAGCGGCGCATAGATATTGGTGATCTCCTGAGCCATCAGCACCCGGGTCTCTTCATCTGCCGTCTTCGCTTCCCGCAGGCAGGCGATCCGCTCCGCCAGCTTGATCACCACGGCGCGCACATCCTCGACCATGGCAAGCAACATGCGACGCACGTTGTCGACCTGCTCCGGCGAGGTTTCGCTGCGATGGAGGGTTTGCAGGGAGCGGATGGCTTCCATCTCCAGCACCCCTTCCACCAGCTTGGCGATCTTGGAGCCGAAATCCTCGTCCATCCGCTCCTGGCTGATGAGACCGGCTTCGACGAAGGGGTAGATGATGGCCGCTTTGAGGGTGCCGATATCCATGCTGAGCATCTGCAGAATGCCCACCATTTCGATGCCGCGCACCAGCAGCTTGCTGGTCAGCGCCTCGTCACCGAGCGTCAGACAATACTGGTAGACGGTTCGCAGCTGATCCTTTTCACTGTCACTCAAGGAGAGCGAGCTGACCCACTCTTCCAGGGTGAAGTTGTCTTTCAAATGAATATCGCGAACCGCAACCATGGTATCAATCCTTTAAATTATCGGGCCGAAAGCTGTCACTTTCCCCCCTCATGAGATTGCCTCAAATGGGGATATCCAGCGCACTTTTCAAGGCATATTGTCCAGAAAGACAATAGAGCGCACCAACAGGCCCTGCCGAACGACGAGGGTCTAGATTACCCCAATCACATCAGCTCAAACAGACGCAGACATGCCAGATTACACATCCGCATCGCCGTACCGATGAGCAGGATTACTTCATATACACACCTGCTCAAAGAGTAACGAACATGCCGGATGACCTATCCGGCATCGCCGAACTGATGAGTCATTTACTCCCGTTCAAACAGTGCCATGGACTCCAGATGACCGGTGTGAGGGAACATGTCGAGCATGCCGAGGCGCACCAGACGGTAACCCCCTTTCACCAGCACCTGACTGTCCCGCGCCAGGGTGACCGGGTTACAGGAGACGTAGACCACCCGCTTGGGTGAAAGTTTCACGACGTGTCCCATCACTTCCAGCGCGCCGGGGCGAGCCGGATCCAGCAGTACCAGATCAAACCCTTCCCGCGCCCAGGACATGCCGACGATGTCATCGCTCAGGTCGGCTTTGTAGAAACGGGCATTGGTGATGCCGTTGCGACGGGCGTTCTCTTCGGCCCGCTGCACCATGGCCAGTTCACCTTCCACACCCACCACTTCGCGAGCCTGACGGGCCAGCGGCAGGGTGAAGTTGCCGATACCGCAGAAGAGATCGAGCACCTTGTCATCCTTGCTCGCCCCGAGCCATGTCAGCGCCTGCTCAACCATGCTCTGGTTGATGGGGCCGTTGACCTGAATGAAATCACCGGGAGCAAATGCAAGAGACAGGCCATCCAGCGAGTAGGATGGGGAAAAATGTTGCTGCAGCGCTTCGATGCGATCATCGGCCGCCTGCAGATAGAGGTCGATCCCCTGCGCTTTTGCAAACTCCACCAGCAGGGCGCGATCCGCCTCATTGGGGCGGCCGGTGTGACGCAGCAGCATCATGATCCCCTGCTCGGCCTGGATTAGCTCCGCATGGCCCAGCTCGCGCTGGCTCTTGAGGCGATTGAGGCATTCACGCAGCGGGGCAATCAGCGCAGAGAGCGGTTCGGCCAGCACAGGGCAACTGTCGATCTCCACCAGATCGTTGCTGTTGCGGCGGCGGAAACCGACCCGGGTGCAGCGACCGTTCTTGTCAAATTTGATGGCCAGACGACAGACCCGGCGGTAGGCACGATCTTCACCGGTCAGTACCGGCTCCAGCGCCGGCGCCTTGATGTTGCCCAACCGCTCGAACAGGCTGACCAGTCCGGCCGCCTTGGCGGCTTGCTGATCGGCAACCGACATGTGCTGGGCACTGCAACCGCCGCACTCGCGATAGTGGCTGCAAAAGGGGGCGATACGATTGGCCGCCGGGGTCACCACCTGTTGCAAGGCGGCGTGACCATACTGTTTTTTCTCTTCGGTGATGCGTGCCTTGACGGTCTCGCCGGGCAGCGCCCCTTCGACGAAGATCGCCTTGCCCTGATGGCGACCGATACCGACGCAGTGGTGATCGAGGGTGTCTATCGTAAATTCAATGCGTTGGAGCTGGGGGGACTTCTTTTGGGGCTTGAAAAACTGGGCCATAAAACTTGGTGCCTATAGGTGGCTATGTCATGATTGTGGAATCTGCTGCCGGGTATTGTCCCACAAGAATAATAGTATGACCAAATACGGCCACAGAGCCCGTGTATTGCCATCAACCCTATCGCCAACCCTGTTCACTGGTGGCCTGTTCGTATGACCAAATATGGCCTGAGAGCACGCGTTCTCGCCTTCACCATCCTGCCGACCCTGATCATCGGTGGCCTGATGGCCGGTTACTTCACCTTCCACCGCTACCAGCAGCTGGAAAACAACCTCATTGATCAGGGGATCAACATCATCGAACCGCTGGCGATCGCCAGTGAATACGGGATGACCCAGCACAGTCGCGAATCCCTCAAGCGTCTGATTGGCCTGACCCACCGCAAGAACTCCCCCTTCATCAAATCCATCGCGGTTTTCACCCAGGACAACCAGCTGTTCGTCACCTCGAACTACCACCGGGATTTCACCCGGCTCAGGCTGCCCGATGGCGAGCCCATTCCGGATCTGACCAGCGTGACGTTTCAGGGGGACGACATCATTTTGCGCACCCCGATCCAGGCTGAAACCAGCCTCGATGGCTTCCCGCTGCCCAGCGATGTAGAGCCGCCGATGATCGGCTACATCTCGATGCAGATGGCGACCGACAGGGCCATGTTGCTGCAATACCGCGACACCTTCTTTGCGGTGATCATGGTGCTCATCGGGGTCGCCTTCAGTACCCTGTTTGGTTTCCGCTTAGTCAAGAGCGTGACCCAGCCCATCACCAACATGGTGCAGGCGGTGCACAAGATCAGGGAGGGGCGGCTCGATACCCGGGTCAGCGGGCAACTCACCGGCGAGCTGGATATGCTGAAAAACGGCATCAACGCCATGGCCAAGGCGCTCTCCGAATATCACGAAGAGATGCAGCAGAATATCGATCAGGCCACCTCTGACCTGCGCGAAACGCTGGAGCAGATCGAGATCCAGAACGTCGAACTCGACATGGCCAAGAAACGGGCACAAGAGGCGGCGCGGGTCAAGTCGGAGTTTCTGGCCAACATGTCCCACGAATTGCGTACCCCGCTCAACGGGGTCATCGGCTTTACCCGCCAGTTGCTGAAAACCAGCCTGACCCCGAGCCAAACCGACTACATGCAGACCATCGAGAAGTCGGCGCGCAACCTGCTTGGCATCATCAACGACATCCTCGACTTCTCTAAGCTGGAAGCGGGCAAGCTGCAGCTGGAACATATCCCGTTCAGCCTGCGCGATACCCTCAACGAGACCATGCACCTGCTCGGCCCCAGCGCCCACGACAAACAACTGGAGCTCTCCCTGCGGGTGGATGCCGATGTGCCGGACTACCTCACCGGCGACCCCATGCGTCTTCAACAGGTGCTGACCAACCTCACCGGCAACGCCATCAAGTTCACCGAACAGGGCAACGTGGATGTCCATATCGAGCAGACCGGCAGTGGCAACCACAAGGTGAGGCTCAACGTCCAGATCCGCGATACCGGCATCGGAATCTCCCAGGAGCAGCAACATCAGCTGTTCCAGGCCTTCAATCAGGCCGACTCCTCCATCTCCCGCCGTTATGGCGGCACGGGTTTGGGCCTCGTTATCACCCAGAAGCTGGTGCAGCAGATGGGCGGCCAGATCCGCTTTGAATCGGAGCTCGGCAAGGGATCCATCTTCTCGTTCAGTCTGGATGTGGAGGTCTCCCCCCTGCCCCAGACCGATCAACTGCCGCTGGATCGGATCCGTGGCAAACGGCTCTGGCTGCTGGAACCGGATCCCTTCGCACAAGCCTCTCTGCTCGCCCTGTTGGCGGAGTGGCACCTCGATGTGCACCCACTGACCAGCGATGATCCCTGGCCCGAGATGAGCGAGCAGGAGATGGTGATCATTGGCAGCAGCACCCTGCATACGCCGCAGCAGGTGATCGGCCGTCTCGACAGACTGAACGGCCAGCAGCAGAACACCATAGTGCTGCTCAGCAGCCACGAGCCGGCGCTCTATGAAGCTATGCTGGCCCATGGCGCCCAGCACTGTCTCTCCAAACCGGTCAACCATCGCAAGCTGCTGCACGCCCTGCTCTCGCCGGAATCGAGCCGCCAGAAGCTGCCCGCCCAGCCTGCGCCGCGCCAGTTGCAGCCCATCAAGGTGCTGGCGGTGGATGACAACGCCGCCAACCTCAAGCTGATCGCCGCCATGCTCAAGGAGATGGTGAGTCAGGTGGTGGTGTGCAAAAACGGCAAGGAGGCGGTCAAGCAGGCACAGAGCCAGCCGTTCGACATCATCTTCATGGATATCCAGATGCCGATCATGGATGGCATCAGTGCCACCCAAGCGATCCGCAACCAGTCCCTCAACACCACCACCCCGATCGTGGCGGTGACCGCCCACGCAATCCCCGGAGAACGGGAGCGGCTGATCCGGCAGGGGATGGACGACTATCTGGCCAAGCCCATCGACGAGAGCATGCTGGCCCAGCTCATCACCGACTTTGCCCATCGTCGCCACCAGAATGATGGTGCCCAGCAGATCGACTGGGCACTGGCTGTGCGGCAGGCGGCGGGGAAAGAGGATCTCGCCAGAGAGATGCTGACCATGCTGCTGGCCAGTTTTGACGAGGTCGAGCCGGTGCTGGATAGCGCGCTGGCTGGCGAAATTGAAGATAGCGAAGTGCTGGCCCAGCTCCATCGCCTCAACGGCGGCTGTGCCTATTCCGGGGTGCCGGGGCTGCAACGGCTGCTCTCCCAGCTGGAGCAACAGCTACGCGACGGCGTGCCGGTCAGCGAGCTGGAACCCGAGTTGCTGGAGCTGCAAGATGCGCTGGAACTGGTGCGCCAGGAGGCGCCCCGCTATCTCGGCAAAGCTTGATGAGCTTGACCTGAACTGTATCGGCCCCCGCTTTTTCTGACGCGAGGGCCGCCAGATGGTAAAGTTGCGCCGTTTACACAGGAGTCAGCATGACCAACAACGATATTCTGCGCCGTCTGCGCTACGCCCTCACCATCAGCAACGACCAGATGGTCGAGATGTTTGCCAAGGGCAACCTGACGGTCACTCACGCCCAGCTGCACAGCTGGTTGATGAAAGAGGCGGCGGAAGGTGAAGAGCAAGAGGCAGGCTATGTCGCCTGTCCCGACTCGGCCCTGAGCCAGTTCCTCGACGGTTTCATCATCGCCCGCCGCGGCGTGCGCGAAGATGCACCGGCCCAGGTGATCCCGAACCGGATCAACAACAACATGATCCTGCGCAAGCTGCGCATCGGTCTCAACTTCAAGGAAGAGGATATGCTCGGCACCCTCAAGCTCGCCGACTTCAACCTCTCCAAGTCCGAGCTCAGTGCCCTGTTCCGCTCCAAGGATCACAAGCACTATCAGGATTGCGGGGATCAGATCCTGCGCAACTTCCTGATCGGTCTCACGGCCAAATACCGCGGCTAACCAGCCGCGCGACTGACCAGACCGGGCCTTCGACATGTGCCAGCGACTCACTCCTCCCACGTTCAGCAGCCTGGCTGTGGCAGGGGGATGGCGCTGGCGCTGTCTTCTTCCCCTCTTCTTTCTGCCACTGGTTCTGCTGCTGGGTGGTTGTACTCCGTCCGAGTACCAGCTCTCGACCCGCTATCAGAGCGCCAACCAGAACGAGCGGATCGCCTTTCTGATCCTCCACTACACCGATGAAGATGATGCCAACTCCCTGCGCCTGCTGACCGAGCCGGAGCACAAGGTGAGCGCCCACTACCTGATCCCCCGCGACAGCCACAAAACACCGCTCACCGTCTATCAGCTGGTGCCAGACAGCGCGCGCGCCTGGCATGCGGGACGCAGCCGTTGGCACCAATATGCCGGGCTCAATGCCAGCTCTCTTGGCATCGAGATCGTCAACCTCGGCTATCCAGCAGAAGATGAGCCGCTGGCCCCCGATGCGCGGCGCTGGCAACCCTATACCCCGCAGCAGATTGCCGCCGTCGGCGCCCTCAGCCGGGAGCTGGTCACCCGCTACCAGATTCCACCGACCCAGGTGCTGGGCCACAGCGATGTCGCCCCCGAGCGCAAGCAGGATCCCGGCCCCCACTTCCCCTGGCGCCAGCTCTATCTGACGTACGGAGTCGGCGCCTGGCCAGATGAAGGTCGGGTGGCCGAGTTACTGGCCAGCCCCTTGCCCGATTGGGATGCGGCCATGTGGCAGCAGCAGCTGGCCCGCTATGGCTATGGCCTGCCCCGGAGCGGCCAGTGGGATGAGCAGAGCCGCGCCGTCATGGGCGCCTTTCAGCTCCACTTTCGAGCCAGCAGGGTCGATAGCAAACCGGACCGCGAGTGCCAGGCCATCCTGATGGCGCTGCTCGAAAAATACTTCCCCTAATCCTCATCCATTGTCACCGTTGCTGCGTACTGTTTGATAGCCGTTAGCTATCAAACAGTTAGGCACAAGCAATTGTCCCTGCATTTTGCAAGGCGTTATTCTGACTGCGTTCCGAAAGAGAATTTAAAACCGATTTCCAAATCTGGAGGTGAATGATGAAAAGCCCGATTGGTCTTGATACTGCTCAATCACAAGCCCTGGCAGCCGAGTTGAACAAATTGCTGGCCAGCTACCAGATCCTCTACATGAACGTGCGCGGCTTCCACTGGAATATCCGTGGTAACCAGTTCTTCGAACTGCACCTGAAATTTGAAGAGATTTACAACGACCTGCTGCTGAAAGTCGATGCACTGGCCGAGCGGATCCTGACCCTGGATGGCGTGCCAATGCACAGCTTCAGTGACTACCTGAAAGTCTCTGCCATCCCGGAGCAAAAAGGGCTGCACGATGGCCGCGCCTGTGTCGAATCCTTGCTGGATAGCTTCCGCGAACTGTTGGTCGCCCAGCGCCGTATTCTGGGTCAGGCCGCCGAAGCCGGTGATGAGGGCACTGCCTCCATTCTCTCCGACTATGTGCAGCAACAAGAAAAACTGGTCTGGATGCTGCGCGCTTATCTGGCCTGATAGTGAACCAAGCCGACTACAGCGTACGTATGCTGGGTTGAGTAAGCACCGGGCCGAAAGCTCCTGACCAGACTACGGCCCAATCCGTCTGATTGTTATGTTCTGTTGCAAACCTGAGTTGTCTCTCCTTTTATCCACCCGCTTGCCGCCCTGTTTGGGCGGCTTTTTTGTTTTTGATCTGCATCAATGAAAACTGAATTGGTAAATTGAATACCTATTAAGTTCTGAGCAGTAGGAATAGAATCGCCACAAAACAAATAACTGAAATGTCCAATTAGGAGAGGCATGATGTTTTGTGTGCAATGTGAACAGACAATTCGTACCCCGGCTGGCAACGGCTGTGCCTACGCACAAGGTATGTGCGGCAAGACGGCTGAAACCTCGGATCTGCAAGATGTGCTCATCTATACCCTGCAGGGACTCAGCGCCTGGGCGCTGGCCGCCCGCGAGCAGGGCATCATCGACCGCGAGATCGATGCCTTCGTGCCCAAGGCCTTCTTCGCCACCCTCACCAACGTCAACTTCGACTCGAATCGCATCGTGGCCTACGTCAATCAGGCCATCGCTTATCGCCAGCAGTTGGCCGATCGTCTGACCGCTATGGCGGTGCAGGTGAACGATTTGCCACAGTCCGCTTATTTCGAGCCCGGTGCCGAGCTGCTGGAACAACTTGCCCATGCTGCCCCAGCCGCCCCCAATCGGGGCAAGAGCGAGGTGAACGAGGACATCATGGGGCTGCGTCTGCTCTGTCTTTACGGCCTCAAGGGTGCCGCCGCCTATATGGAGCACGCCTGGGTGCTGGCTCAGCAGAGTGACGAGGTGGCCGCCGAATTCCACCGCATCATGAGCTGGCTCAGTGCAGACCCAAACGAAACAGATCAACTGTTCAGCTGTGCCATGGAGATCGGTCAGCTCAACTTCAAAATCATGGAGATGCTGGATTTGGGTGAAACCAGCGCCTTCGGTCACCCGGAGCCGACCCAGGTCAGGGTCACGCCAATTCCCGGCAAGTGCATTCTGGTCTCCGGCCACGACATGATGGATCTCAAACTCATTCTGGAGCAGACCAAAGGAACCGGCATTCATGTCTACACCCACGGCGAGATGCTGCCCGCGCTGGCCTACCCCTTCTTCAAGCAGTACCCCCATCTGGTGGGCAACTACGGCTCCGCCTGGCAAAACCAGCAGAAGGAGTTTGCCAACTTCCCGGGCGCCGTGGTGATGACCTCCAACTGCATCATCGACCCGAATGTGGGCAACTACTCGGATCGCATCTTTACCCGCTCCATCGTCGGCTGGCCGGGCGTCACCCATCTGGAGGGGGATGATTTCTCCGCCGTGATTGCCAAGGCCCAAGCGCTGGAAGGCTTCAAGCACGTTGAGCTCGAGCACTTCATCACCATCGGCTTTGCCCGCAACGCCCTGATGCAGGCCGCCCCCGCGGTGATTGAGAAGGTCAAAGCCGGGGAGATCAGCCACTTCTTCCTGGTGGGTGGCTGTGACGGTGACAAGGCCGAACGCGCCTACTTCACCGAGTTTGCCAAGGCGGCTCCGCGCGACAGCCTGCTGCTCACCCTGGGTTGCGGCAAGTACAAGTTCAACAAGCTCGACTTTGGCGACATCGGCGGCATTCCCCGTCTGCTGGACGTGGGCCAGTGCAACGATGCCTACTCCGCCATTCAGTTGGCGCAGGCACTCTCCGAGGCGTTCGAGTGCGGGGTCAACGATCTGCCGCTGACGCTGGTGCTCTCCTGGTTCGAGCAAAAAGCCATCGTCATTCTGCTCACCCTGCTCTCCCTCGGGGTGAAGGACATTCGTACCGGCCCGACCGCCCCCGCCTTCCTCACCCCGGCTCTGCTCAAGGTGCTGGAGGAGCAGTTTGGCCTGAAAGGGACCACCACGGCCGAGGCTGACTTGGCCGAGATCCTGGCGGCCTGATCGGCACCTCATGTTGTAAGCGTTTGGCGAGCCGCCCGGCTCGCCTTTTTTCTGGATCCGGCTTTTTCACCAGACGTTTTTCGAACCGTTTAAAACCTAAGGAGCCTTGTGATGACCTCTCTCACGCTCACCTGCATTGGCCGCCAACAGAACACCCACGACGTCGTGAGCTGGCAGCTGGCGCCGCTTTCCGGCAGCCTCCCTCCCGTACTGGCTGGCCAGTGCATCACCCTGCATACCGAGATTGACGGCCAGACGGAGTGCCGCGCCTATACCCTCTCCTCCAGCCCGCAGGATGAATGCTGGCAAGTGACTATCAAGGATGTGGGACGGGTCTCTCGCCATATGCACCAGACCCTGCAAGTGGGGGGCGAGATCCGGGTGGATGGCCCGTTCGGCGACTTCAACCTGACTGCCTTGCCTTGCGAACGGCCACTGCTGCTCAGTGCCGGTTCCGGCATTACCCCCATGTGGGCCATGTTGCGGGACGAGCTCGCCAAACGGCCGGATGCCGATATCCGCTTTATTCATAGCGCCCGCTCGCCAGCAGATGTGATCTTCGCAGATGACTTGGCTGCACTGGCTGAGACCCATGCCGGTGTACGCCATGCCCTGATTCTGGAAGAGGCACCTGCAGATCACCCCTGGATTGGCCGACTTACCCCCGCCATGCTGGCCGAATTGGCCCCAGATCTGCGCGAACGCCATGTCTATCTCTGCGGCCCGGCCCCCTATATGGCGGCGGTCAGCGCCATGCTGGCTGAGCTGGGATTGCCGCCGGATCAGCTGCATCAGGAGTCCTTTGGCCTTCCCCCCACAGAGCCCGCCACCACCACCAGCGACCACTTCTGGCTGACCCTGAAAAAGAGCGGCAAAAAGGTGAAGATCCTGCCGGGTCAGACCCTGCTGGCTGCGCTGGAAGCTGCTGGTGAAACCATGATGGCTGCTTGTCGCGCCGGAGTATGTGGCAGCTGTCGTTGCACCACCACTGGTGACATCGAGCGCCAGAGCGTGATGACCCTGAGTGCGCAGGATCTGGAGAGCGGCATTGCTCTGGCATGCTCCTGCACTGCGAAAGGGGATATCAGTCTCGATTATTGAGGTGTGGTGAAGGCTTCTGTGAGGTGCGGTGAACGCGTTATCGGTATCCCAACCTTTTCCCAACTAGACAGGGGCGCTAGACTCTGCCCCAGTTTCACCAGAACACGGGATAAAAAATGACAATACTGGTCACAGGGGGTGCCGGCTATATCGGCTCCCACACCCTGGTTGAGCTGCTCGGTGCGGGGCAGCAGGTCGTGGTGCTGGACAACCTCTCCAACTCTTCACCGGAGTCACTCAAGCGGGTCGAACAGATCACCGGCAAGCCGGTCATCTTCGTCGAAGGGGATGTGCTGGACAGAGCCTGTCTGCAGCAGCTGTTTGCCAACCATCAGATCAAATCGGTGATCCACTTCGCCGGTCTCAAGGCGGTCGGGGAGTCGAGCCAGATCCCGCTCACCTACTACCAGAACAACATCACCGGCACTCTGGTGCTGTGCGAAGAGATGGCCAAGGCTGGGGTTTTCCGGCTGGTATTCAGCTCCTCGGCCACCGTCTATGGCGATCCCGCCTCGGTACCGCTGCGGGAAGATTTCCCCACCAGCGCCACCAACCCCTATGGTCGCTCCAAGCTGATGGTGGAGGAGATCCTCCGTGATCTCGCCAAATCCGATCCCCGCTGGGCCATCGTACTGCTGCGTTACTTCAACCCGGTAGGCGCCCACGAGAGCGGCCTGATTGGTGAAGATCCCAACGGCATCCCCAACAACCTGTTGCCCTATATCAGCCAGGTGGGTGTCGGCAAGCTCAAGGAGCTGGGGGTATTTGGCAACGACTACCCGACCCCGGATGGCACCGGTGTGCGCGATTACATCCACGTGGTGGATCTCGCCATCGGTCACCTCAAAGCGCTGGCACGCATCGAGTCTGATACCGGCGTCTTTACCTATAACCTGGGCACAGGTCAGGGGTACTCGGTGCTGGAGATGATCAAGGCATTTGAAGTGGCCAGCGGTCGCACCATTCCCTACCAGATCAAACCCCGTCGCCCGGGCGACATCGCCGAGTGCTGGGCCGAGCCGCACAAGGCCCGTGCCGAGCTGGGTTGGCAGGCAGAGCGCGGTCTGGAGCGGATGATGATCGATACCTGGCGCTGGCAAAGCCAGAATCCGAACGGCTATCAAAGCTGATCTCTAGCGGACTGATAATAAAACGCCCCGATATCTTGATATCGGGGCGTTTTATTTTGTGGCACTCAATCAGTGAGTCTGACTACGTAATAGTGGTAATGGCGCGAGATAGGGAACGATGCGTCCAATCAGCCGATCCGCCAGGGGGGTCAGCAGCAACCAGGGCAGGCAGAGGGTGGCCAGCCCCAGTGCGCCGACGTAGACATCGGTAAACCAGTGAGCGCCCGCCAGAATGCGTGGTGCGGAAAAGAGCGGCACCATCAACAATGCGGTGAGACCCGCCCAACGTGGCAGATAACGTAAGGCGTAACCCGCGAAGATCATCAGGAACAGGGCATGATCCCCCGGGAAACTATCGCCCGAAGAGTCCTTGGTCGGAATACCGCTTAGCTGGGTCACCCGCAGCGCATCGGGCACCATCAGGGTCGGGCTGGGCCGCTCCACCGGCAATCGGTGACCAAGCTGGTTGATCACCAGTGCACTCAGCAGCATGACAATGCCCATCGCCACCAGTTGGCGACGCCCCGCCAAATCCCGGGCAAAGAAACAGCGGGCCAGGATCAACCCCATACAGGTCAGTACTGCCAGATCGAACAGCCGGTTATTAGTGATGGCCACCAGATCGGCCCACAGCGCAGACTGCCCGAGCCAGCCATTGACGGTATGAAAAATCGCGAGGTCCCACTGATCCCAGGGACCATGAGCGGGCAGCGCAGCCCAACTGATGGCCACCAGACCACCGACCAGATAGCAAAGCAGGAACTTGCCCATGGGGACTCTCCGTTTGAAAAGGGCGATATCGTAAAACTGCAGGGTGCGTCACAAAACCGAAGAATTGTAAGAAAGTGCGACACAAAATCAAGCCTCAAATAAAGCCCAACAACCCACTCCAGCCTCGCACACCGCGACAGCGACAATATTTCTGCCTCCAGTGCGTCATCTGTGGGCCTCTCACCATGAGTGCGGCTTGTGCCACCACCGCAACACCCCCTAGAATGCCCACTTCCCTTTACTGCGAAAGGAAGCGGTATGCATATTCACATTCTCGGGATCTGCGGCACCTTTATGGGTGGTCTGGCGGTGTTGGCAAAACAGCTTGGTTATCGGGTGACCGGTTCGGATGCCAACGTCTATCCCCCCATGAGTACCCAGCTCGAGCAACAGGGCATCGAACTGACCGAAGGCTATGACCCCTCCCAACTCGATCCGGCGCCGGATCTGGTGGTGATCGGCAACGCCATGAGCCGCGGCAACCCCTGTGTTGAATATGTGCTGGACCGCAATCTGCCCTACATCTCCGGCCCCCAGTGGCTGCTGGAGCATGTGCTGCAGGATCGCTGGGTACTGGCCGTTGCCGGCACCCACGGCAAGACCACCACCGCCAGCATGCTGGCCTGGGTGCTGGAGTACGCCAAACTGGAGCCCGGTTTCCTTATTGGCGGCGTGCCGGGCAACTTCCCGGTCTCCGCCCGTCTCGGCTCTGCCCCCTTCTTCGTCATCGAAGCGGACGAGTACGACTGCGCCTTCTTCGACAAGCGCTCCAAGTTCGTTCACTACCACCCGCGTACCCTGGTGATGAACAACCTGGAGTTCGACCACGCCGATATCTTCCCGGATCTCGCCGCCATCCAGCGCCAGTTCCACCACCTGATGCGCACAGTGCCGAGCAACGGCCGGGTGCTGTTCCCGCAAACGGATGACAACCTCACCGCCGTACGCAAGATGGGCTGCTGGAGCGAAGTGGAGCTGGTGGGTCAGAACGACGCCAAGTGGAAAGCGGTCAAGCTGGCCGATGACGGCTCCGCTTTCGAGGTGTGGCTGGATGGCGAAAAGCAGGGCGAGGTGCACTGGGAGTGCATCGGCGAGCACAACGTCAACAATGGCCTGATGGCTATCGCGGCTGCCCGCCACGCCGGTGTCATGGTGGAGCACGGTATTGCAGCCCTCTGCCAGTTCAAATCCCCCAAACGGCGGATGGAGCTCAAGGGCGAGGTAGCTGGCATCAGCGTTTATGACGACTTCGCCCACCACCCCACCGCCATCGAAACCACCCTTGGCGGTCTGCGTGCCAAGGTAGGCAAAGCCCGTATCCTGGCAGTGCTGGAGCCGCGCTCCAACACCATGAAATTGGGGGTACACAAGGAGGAGCTGGCCGGCTGCTTCGATGGTGCTGACGAGGTATTCTTCTTCCAGCCTCCCAACATCGGCTGGGATCTCGGCGAAGTGACTGCCCATATGACCCGACCGGCCAAGGTGTTCAACGATCTGGAGACCCTGATCAACCGGCTGGTGGCCGAGAGCCGTGATGGCGACCATATTCTGATCATGAGCAACGGCGGCTTCGGCGGCATTCATGACAAGCTGATCGCCCGCCTCAAGGATTACCACGGCGAACTATGAACAAAGCGATCACCCTGGCGCTGACCGGCGCCTCCGGCGCCCCCTACGCCCTGCGCCTGCTCCAGTGTCTGGTGCAGGCGGACTATCGGGTCTATCTGCTCGCCTCCTCGGCGGCTCGTGTGGTACTCAAAACCGAGCAGCAGCAGGATTGGCCCGGCTCGCCGAAAGAGCTCTCTGCTTATCTCTGTCGCCAATATGGCGCCATCGATGGGCAGATCGTGGCCTGCGGCAAGGAGGAGTGGTTCTCGCCGGTCGCCTCCGGTTCGGCCGCGCCCAAGCAGATGGTGGTCTGCCCCTGCTCCATGGGCACCGTCTCGGCCATTGCCAACGGCACCTCGGACAACCTGCTGGAACGGGCGGCGGACGTGGTGATCAAGGAGCGTGGCCAGCTGATCCTGGTGCCCCGCGAAACCCCCTTCTCGGCGATCCATCTGGAGAACATGCTGAAACTGGCGCGGCTCGGGGTGACCATCATGCCCGCCGCGCCCGGCTTCTACCATGAGCCAAAGAGTATTGCGGATCTGGTGGACTTTATGGTCGCCCGCATCCTCGATCATCTGGGTGTCGAGCATGAGCTGACCCACCGCTGGGGCTATGGACACGGCTGAGCAGGCCAGACAAAGCGGATAAAAAAAGCGCCCCTTGATGAGGGGCGCCTTTTTTCGTTAAGCCGTATCAGCAAGCCTGAATAGGTGCCGTCACGTACTTGAACAGGAAATCAGTCACCTCTTCGCGCGCCGGGCGCTGGGGTTGATTGATCATCTGCATCATCACATAGCCAAAACCGGTCAAAGAGCGGGCCAGATCCTGTGCCGACAGCACGCTGGTGATCTCCCCTGCATCCATGGCGGTTTGCAGCTCGCTGGCGATCAGCTCAAGGCACTGATCGAGCAGCCGGGTATAGCGGGGCCATACCTCTTCCCGAACCGAGGAACTCCACTCCAGCCAGATACCGGCATAATCCGGTTGATCGTAGGCGGCATCGACAGAGAGGCGTACATGACGCTGGATCTTGTCGAAAATGGAGCCCTGGTCACCGTATGCCTGCGACAGCATCTGGTTCACAAAGCGTTCGATCTCGGCCAGCACCTCATCTACCAACTCCTCGCGGGTGTTGAAATAGTTGAAGACAGTGGCAACAGAGACCTTGGCCTGCTCGGCAATTTCGGCGTGGCCAGCACGACCAATACCGCGGCGGGAGAACACCTCGATGGCACATTCCATCAATTGGGAGCGACGAGCTTCCGGCGACAGCCGGGTACGACGTCTTATTTCTGCGCGTGGTTCCATAGTTTTTATCATCTAATAGTTATTGATTATGGTGTTTATAGTATTTTAACTAATCATGCCTGAGTGCCTGCTAACTCTATCAATTAAAATAAGCTGATAAAAGCACCACGTATCTCTAGCACCCTTCAACATGAGTGGTAGAATCATCGGTTTTGATATTCATGAACGGCCAAATCCCCTTTGGCCTTATGGGAGTAAGTGATGAAACACACCGTCGAGGTGATGATCTCCGAGGCTGAAGTCGCCGCCCGGATCGCCAAATTGGGTGAAGAGATCACCGCCCGCTATCAGGGTTCTGACGAAGTCGTAATGATTGCGCTGCTGCGCGGTTCCTGCATCTTCCTGGCCGACCTCTGCCGCCAGTGCCAGCTGCCCATCACCCTGGACTTCATGACCGCCTCCAGCTACGGCTCCGGCATGCACAGCACCCGTGACGTCCGCATCCTCAAAGACCTGGACGACGATATCAAGGGCAAGGATGTGGTGATCGTGGAAGACATCATCGATACCGGTTACACCCTCAACAAGGTGCGCGAGATCCTCTCCCTGCGCGAGCCGAAATCCCTGGCCATCTGCACCCTGCTGGACAAACCCTCCCGCCGCGAAGTGCAGGTGCCGGTCGACTGGGTCGGCTTCGCCATCCCGGACGAATTCGTGGTCGGCTGTGGCATCGACTACGCCCAGAAGTACCGCAACCTGCCCTTCATCGGCAAAGTGGTACCCCAGGAGTAAGCCAGGTTCAGGACTATCACGGGTGAAGTGGCCTTGTGCCCTTTACTTTGTGCAGGCGGCCTTGGCCGCCTTTTCTGTATCGAGCCGGATTCAACCATCACAGAGGTTGCAATGAACGCACTGGAAATCAGCGGCCTGAAAAAGACCTATCAGGGGGGCGTTGAAGCTCTTAAAGGCATTGATCTTACCGTCAAGCAAGGGGACTTCTTCGCCCTGCTCGGCCCGAACGGCGCGGGCAAATCTACCACCATCGGCATCATCAGCTCGCTGGTGAACAAGAGCGCCGGCAAGGTGAAGGTGTTTGGCTACGACATCGACAGCGATCTGGAACAGGCCAAGGCCCAGCTCGGACTGGTGCCGCAGGAGTTCAACTTCAGCCAGTTCGAGAAGGTGATCCAGATCGTCACCCATCAGGCCGGTTTCTACGGCGTGCCCAAGGCGGAAGCCAAGATCCGCGCCGAAAAGTACCTGCGCCAGCTCGATCTGTGGGAGAAGCGCGACATGCCGGCCCGCACCCTCTCCGGCGGCATGAAGCGCCGTCTGATGATCGCCCGCGCCCTGATGCACGAGCCCAAACTGCTGATCCTCGATGAACCGACCGCCGGGGTCGATATCGAGATCCGCCGCTCCATGTGGAGCTTCCTCAAGGATCTCAACGAGCAGGGTGTCACCATCATCCTCACCACCCACTATCTGGAAGAGGCCGAGATGCTGTGCCGCAACATCGGCATCATCGACAAGGGTCGTCTGATCGAGAACACCAGCATGAAAAACCTGCTGGGCAAGCTGGGTCGCGAGACCTTCCTGCTCGATCTGGCGCCTGGTTCTGCCGTGCCGAACCTGCCGGAGTTCAACGGCCGCATGCCGGATGAGCGCACCCTGGAAGTGGATCTCGACAAGAGCCAGTCCCTCAACAGCCTGTTCGAGCAGCTGTCGAACCAGCAGGTGCAGGTGCTGAGCATGCGCAACAAGGCCAACCGGCTGGAAGAGCTGTTTGTCACCCTGGTCGAAGAGGGGAGAAAAGCATGAACCTGACCACTTACTACATCGCCTTCAAGAGCATTCTGGCCAAAGAGGTGAGTCGCTTTACCCGGATCTGGATCCAGACCCTGGTGCCGCCCGCCATCACCATGAGCCTCTACTTCGTCATCTTCGGCAACCTGATCGGTTCGCGCATCGGTGACATGGGCGGCTTCACCTACATGGAGTTCATCGTGCCCGGCCTCATCATGATGTCGGTGATCACCAACTCCTACTCTAACGTCGCCTCCTCCTTCTTCAGCGCCAAGTTCCAGCGCAACGTGGAGGAGCTGCTGGTGGCACCAGTGCCCAACTACGTCATCATCGCCGGCTACGTGGGCGGTGGCGTGGCGCGCGGCCTCTGCGTCGGCCTCATTGTCACCCTGGTGTCGCTGTTCTTCGTGCCGCTGCAGATCCACCACCTGTTCAGCGTCTGCGTCACCGTGCTGCTGACCGCCATCCTCTTCTCACTGGGTGGCCTCATCAACGCTGTGTTTGCCAAGACCTTCGACGACATCAGCATCATCCCCACCTTCGTGCTGACGCCGCTCACCTATCTGGGCGGGGTGTTCTACTCCATCAGCCTGCTGCCCCCCTTCTGGCAGGGGGTCTCCCAGGTGAACCCCATCATCTACATGGTGAACGCGTTCCGTTACGGCTTCCTCGGTATCTCCGACGTGCCGCTCGGAACCGCCTACCTCATCATCACCGGCTTCATCGTGGCTCTCTACGGTCTGGCATGGTGGCTTATCTCGCGCGGCACCGGCCTGCGTCACTGATAGCCAAAACGGGCACCTCGCGGTGCCCGTTTTTTATATCCCTCCAAATGTTGCCACTTCAACCAACTAGCGACCGTCTCAATAACCTGCCTGTTATTAAGGATTTACCTGACACCTTGTGATCTACCGCAACTTTCGAATTACCCCCAAAGGTATAATTCTCGCGGTTGGATGTGCCGTCACGGATGGCTCGTCCGTCTCTTCATTTCTCTCATCAGGGCAGGATCGCCTATGTCACTTATCACCGAGTTGCCAGCCATTTTCGATAGTTTTTCAGATGCCCGTCGTCAGGGCTTTCTGGCTGTGATGGCACTCAAGGAGCGACAGATCCCCCTGGTCGGCACCTACTGCACCTTTATGCCGCAGGAGGTGGCGATGGCCGCCGGCGCGGTGGTGGTCTCACTCTGCTCCACCAGCGACGAGACCATCGAGGAGGCCGAGAAAGACCTGCCCCGCAACCTCTGCCCGCTGATCAAGAGCAGCTACGGTTTCGGCAAAACCGACAAGTGCCCCTACTTCTACTTCTCCGACCTGGTGGTGGGTGAAACCACCTGCGACGGCAAGAAGAAGATGTACGAGTACATGGCCGAGTTCAAACCGGTGCATGTGATGCAGTTGCCCAATCGCGCCGATGACGAAGCCTCCCGCACCCTGTGGCGCAGCGAAATCGTCCGCTTCAAGGAGTTGCTGGAGCAGCAGTTCGGCAACCCCATCAGCGAGCAGGCGCTGCGCGACGCCATCGTGCTGAAAAACCGCGAGCGCCGCGCACTGGCCGACTTCTACCGGCTGGGCCAGCTCAACCCGCCGGCGCTGAGCGGCACCGACCTGCTCAAGGTGGTCTATGGCGCCACCTTCCGCTTCGACAAGGAGCAGCTCATCAGCGAGCTGCAGGAGATGACCCGCCGCATCAAGGCCGAGTATGCCGAGGGCAAGCGGCTCGATGCCCGTCCGCGCATCCTCATCACCGGCTGCCCCATCGGCGGCGCGGCCGACAAGGTGGTGCGCCTTATCGAGGAGCACGGCGGCTGGGTTGTAGGTTACGAGAACTGCACCGGCGCCAAGGCGACCGAGCAGTGCGTCAGCGAGGAGGGTGACCTGTTCGATGCGCTGACCGACAAGTATCTGGCCATCGGCTGCTCTTGCATCTCCCCCAACCACCAGCGCATGAAGCTGCTGAGCCAGATGGTGGAGGAGTATCAGGCAGACGGGGTGATCGATGTGATCCTGCAGGCCTGCCACACCTATGCGGTGGAGTCGCTCGCCATCAAGCGCCATGTGCGCGAACGCCACGGCATCCCCTACATGGCGGTCGAGACTGACTACTCCAGCGCCGACAAGGGGCAACTGGCGACCCGGCTGGCCGCCTTTATCGAAATGCTGTGAGGAGGCGCCGTGTCACTCTCCATCGGGATTGACTCGGGCTCCACCGCGACCAAGGGGATCCTGTTCGACCACAAGGATGGCGGGCGTATCGTCCGCCGTTTTCTGGTGCCAACTCCCTTTCGTCCGCTGGCTGCCATCGAGCAAGGCTGGGAGGAGCTCTCGACCGATTTGCCAGAGCGCCCCCACCTGACCCTGACCGGCTATGGCCGCGATCTGGCGTCGTTTGCCGATCGGCGGGTTACCGAGATCTCCTGCCACGGGCTGGGGGCTCGCCTGCTCTGCCCGTCGGTACACACCGTCATCGACATCGGCGGCCAGGACAGCAAGGTGATCCAGCTCGATAGCGAGGGCAATCTCACCGACTTTCTGATGAACGACAAGTGCGCCGCCGGCACCGGTCGCTTTCTCGAGGTGATCACCCGCACTCTGGGGGCTCGGGTCGAGCAGCTCGACGAACTGTTGGAGGGCGCAGAGCCCCACGACATCAGCAGCATGTGTACCGTGTTTGCCGAGTCGGAGGCGATCAGCCTGCGCTCGGCGGGCATTCCCGCCGAGTCGATTCTGGCCGGTATCGTCCGCTCCATGGCCCGGCGCAGTGCCAACTTCATCGGCCGCCTCGGCGCCAGACCGAGCGTGCTCTTTACCGGCGGCGTCAGCCACTGCGCCACCTTCCGTCACTATCTGGCCGAAGGATTGGGCTGTGAGGTCGCCACTCACCCGGACGCCCAGTTTGCCGGTGCGCTGGGGGCCGCCCTGTTCGGCGCGCGCGCCAGCAGGGGAGGCAAATCATGAATCAGGAGTTTCTCTACCTGTTCCACTCCACCCTCGGCACAGTCAGACTACGCAAGCGGCTGGAGCAACATGGCCAGCAGTTTCGGGTCTGCGACGTGCCGCGCCTGCTTAGCGCCGGCTGTGGCCTCGCCATTCGCCTCCACTGCCCGCCAGACGAGTGGCAGCAGTGGTGCCAGAGTAGTGAAACTGCCGCCGTCTTTCGCTGCGAAGCGGACGGCGACTATCAGGAGCTGGCCCGCTATCCGGCCGATAGTCAGGACATGGCGAAGCAAACGCCTGTGGCTGGCAGTCGGAGTCATGGATGATAAAGAGCTATCCCATGGCCGTTTATTTACGCATGCTGGCCAGGCTGGCGCTGGGGGGATTCTTCCTCGCCTCTGCCGGGTTCAAGCTGGCCTCCCCCGCCATGTTCATCGAGCAGATCGGCGCCTTTGGCCTGCTCTGGCCGCCGCTGCTTCCGCTCGCGGCCTGGGGGCTGATCGCCCTTGAGCTCTGCGCAGGGCTGGCGGTCATCGCCAACCGGCGCTGGGGATTGTGGCTGGTGATCGGGCTGCTCGCCCTGTTTATTCCGGTGTTGGGCTATGGCATTGCCATCGGGCTCGACATCTCTTGCGGCTGTCTTGGCAGGGCTGATCTCAGCTCGTTGCCGGAGGCCATTGTGCGGGATCTGCTGCTACTGACGCTTGCGGGCGCCCTGCTGCGAACTTCCCGCCCCGTTTTTCCCGTTCCCGTTTTTCCCGTACTAAAGGAGTAGTGACATGATGACATTGCGATCCCGCACTCTGGTGGCCTCGCTGATCGCCGCCAGCTTTGCCCTCGCGGGCTGTGGCGATAACCAGTTCGAGCAGGAGGTGAAGCTTGAGCAATCGGCTGTACAGCTGGCACAGGAGGCGCAGCAGGGGGGCTATCAGCTGCTGACCGTGGCCGAGCTGAAAACCCGGATGGACAAGGGCGAGGAGCTGGTGATCATCGACACCATGCCCTATGAGGACTCCTACAAGAAGGAGCACATCCCGGGCGCCAAGAACTTTGCCTTCGTGAAAGAGGCCAAGGCTGGCGACAACTGGAGCGAGATTGTCGAGGGAAGCGGGACACCGGAGCAGTTCCAGGCGCTGCTGGGTGAAGACAAAGCTCGCCCCGTGGTGATCTACTGCGGCTTCGTCAAGTGCGGCCGCAGCCACAATGCCGCCGCCTGGGCGGTCAATCAGGGCTATCAACAGGTCTATCGGGTGCCGGGTGGCATCTTCGCCTGGAAAGGGGCCGGCTACCCCGTCACGGCCGAGTAACCCGACCTTTCGCCCCAAAAAAAGAAGCCCGCAACTGCGGGCTTCTCTCATTTCGATGCTGGCAGTCAGCTGGCGACTCGGGACGCTTCGCCTAGTGCGACATCGCTCTGCACCTGTTTGCCAAGCAGGCGCTTGGTGATCATGGCCGCCATGATGGAGCCGTTGACGTTGAGAGCAGTACGGCCCATGTCCACCAGCGGCTCGATGGCGATCATCACCCCCACCAGCGCGATGGGGAAGTTGAGGGTGGAGAGCACGATAAGCGCGGCGAAGGTGCCGCCACCGCCGACGCCAGCCACCCCGATGGAGCCCAGCGCAATCACCGGCAGCAGAGTCAGCAGGAACAGGGGATCAAACGGGTTGATGCCGAGCATGGGGGCAATCATCGCCACCATCATGGCCGGATAGATACCGGCGCAGCCGTTCTGGCCGAGGTTGGCACCGAACGAGGCGGCAAAGTTGGCGATGCTGGAGGGCACCCCAAGACGTTGCTGGGTCTCGATGCTGAGTGGAATGGAAGCCGCGCTGCTGCGGGAGATAAAGGCGAAGGTGAGCACGCCCCACACTTCCCGCAGATAGTGCAGCGGGTTCTGGCCGATCAGCAGCAGGATCACCATGTGCACCGCAAACATCGCCAGAATGGCGACGTAGCAGACCAGAATAAAGCCGAGCAGGCTGAGGATCTCGCTCAGGGGATAGTGGGCCACCACCCGGGCGATCAGCGCCATCACGCCATAGGGGGTGAGCGCAATCACCACCCGCACCATCTTCATCACCCACAGTTGCAGAGTGTCGATGGCCACAGCGGCGCGAGCACCGGCCTCTGGATGCTCCGCCTTCATCTGCAGCAGGGCAACCCCGGCCAGCACGGTGAAGATCACCACCCCGATCACCGAGAGGCCGCGACTACCCGCCATATCAGCAGCAAAGTTGGTGGGCACCAGCGAGAGCAGCAGAGCCGGCAGGGTCTGGGCACTGTCGATGGTGCTCATGCTCTGTTGCAGGGCTGCCGCGTCGCTGCCGTGGCTCAACAGCCCGGTGGCGGTAAGGCCGCTCAGGTGGGTAATGCTCATCCCTACCACACCGGCGATCATCACCAGGGTCAGCATGGAGCCGATCAGCACGGCGCTGATCTTGCCGAGGGACTGGGCCTGCTCCAGCTTGTTGATGGCGGAGAGGATGGAGGTGAACACCAGCGGCATCATCACCACCTTGAGCAGGCTGACATAGCCGCCGCCGATGATATTGACCCACTCCAGGGTCTGCTGGACGCCGGCATCATCGGCGCCCCAGCCCAGCTGCAGAGCGAGACCAAACAGCCCCCCCAGCAGCAGACCGGCGAGCACCTTGCGCGAGAGCGGCACCGAAGCGGGTAGCCGGGTCAGGGCAAAACAGAGCAGACAGAAGAGCAACGAAGCAAACAAGGTAAACATAAATAAACACCTGTAGCGGCCATCAGGGCCGATTGTGGAGAGAGAAAACAGCGGGTGCGAGCAGATTCGCGAGGGAAAACGCCAAATGGCAGGCGTGAAAAAGCAGCGGACGCCCGGGAAGGCGTCCGCTGACAATCGGGAGAATTACTTCTTTACGGTGACGACGCGGTTGTCGATAAGGCGGGCCTTGCCCAGATAGGCAGCCATCAGGATCACCAGCTGCGCGCTCTCGTCAGTGGCAGATTCGAGGGTGGCGGCATCGACGATGTCGATGGCATCGGTACGAAAACCGGCGTTGTCGAGGCGTTGGCTGGCCTGCGCCACCAAGGAGGGCAGGTGGTGGTCACCCGCTTCGATCTGCTCGGCGATCCAGTTCATGGTGCGCGCCAGCTCGGGAGCAATGGCCCGCTCGGCGGCAGTCAGGTAGCCGTTGCGGGAAGAGAGTGCCAGCCCGTCTTCGGCCCGCACGGTCGGCACGCCGACAATCTCGATGGGCATCGCCATGTCGGCCACCATCTTGCGAATAAGCGCCAACTGCTGGTAATCCTTCTGGCCAAAGCAGGCCACATCCGGCTGGACCAGATTGAACAGCTTGGTGACGACAGTGCTGACCCCGCGGAAGTGACCCGGGCGCAGCGCCCCCTCCAGCAGATTGGAGAGACCCGGCACCTCGACGAAGGTCTGGCTCGCCAGCCCCTGCGGATACATGATCTCCGGGGTCGGGGTGAATACCATGTCGACGCCAGCCGCTTCCAGCGCAGCACAATCCTGCTCCAAGGTGCGCGGGTAGTTGGCAAGATCCTCGGCCTTGTCGAACTGCATCGGGTTGACGAAGATGCTGACCACCACCTTCTCGGCATGGCTGTGCGCCTCTTTCACCAGCGTCAGGTGGCCCTGATGCAGATTGCCCATGGTGGGCACGAATGCGATGGCACGCCCTTCACGGCGCCATTGGCTGATCTGCTCACGCAGAACGACGGGATTATTTACGACCAACATCAGCAGTTCACCTTCCGATAAATCAAAAAGAGAGACGGGTTGCATCTACCGGTAGCGCTCGGGCGGGATGAAGCACGAACATGGCTATCAGCAGTTCACCTTTAGATGAATCAATAAGATACGGATTAGCTATACGGATTAACTGTGCGAGGCGGAGAAGCAGAGACGGGGGCCGCAGCCCCCATCATGCAACTGCCAGGATCAGTTGAAGCAGTGCTCCGGGCCGGGGAAGCTCCCCTCGCTCACCTGCTGGACATAGAGGCGGATGGCGGCACGCACATCGCCGGTCTCGGCCAGGAAGTTCTTGGTGAACTTGGGCACATAGCCGGAGGTGACGCCAAAGGCATCGTGCATCACCAAAATCTGACCATCGGTCGCGGGGCCGGCACCAATGCCGATCACCGGGATGCGAAGCGCCTTGGTGATGCGCTCGGCCAGCGCAGTGGGCACACACTCGAGCACCAGCAGCTGGATACCGGCCGCTTGCAATTCGAGGGCCTGACGGTAGATCTCCTGGGCTTGAAACTCATCGCGCCCCTGCACCTTGAAGCCGCCAAAGACATGAACGGATTGCGGGGTGAGGCCGAGGTGACCACACACCGGCACCCCGTTGCGGGTAAGGTGGCGGATGGAGTCACAGAGCCAGTCGCCCCCTTCCATCTTCACCATGCGGGCACCGGCCGCCATCAGGCGGGCAGCGTTCTGGTAAGTCTGCTCGGGAGTGGCGTAGCTCATGAACGGCATGTCGGCGACCACCAGTGCCTTGCTGGCACCGCGCGCCACACAGCGGGTGTGATAGACCATCTCATCCATGTTGACCGCCAGGGTATCCTGACCCCCTTGCAGCACCATGCCCAGCGAATCGCCGATGAGCAGCACATGGGCCCCCTCGTCGTCGAACAGCTTGGCAAAAGTGGCATCATAGGCGGTGATGGCGGTGAACTTTTGACCGTCCTGCTTCATCTTCTGCAGGCTGGCGGTGGTGATCTTGCTCATAGAGGCTCCTGTACGTCTGCACTCGGCGCAATGATGGCCAAATCATTGTGCGGGCAGCGGGCAACCAGTAGGGCGAGCGGGGTGCCGCAGGGCAGCACCAGAGCAGGCGCAATTTCGGCAAGGGGCAGCAGCACGAACTCCCGCGCCTTCATGCCGTAGTGGGGTACGATCAGGCGCTCATGGTTGATCACCTGATCCCCATAGAGCAGCAGATCGAGATCCAAGGTTCTGGGTCCCCACCGCTCCTCTTTGCGCACACGTCCCTGTTCCAGCTCGATTTTTTGTAATTGATCCAGCAGCGCAAGGGGCGCGAGCCGGGTATTGAGCCGGGCCACGGCATTGACGTAGTCCGGCTGGTCAGCAGGCCCCATGGGGCGGCTGCTGTAAAACGACGAGGCCTCCACCAGCACAGATTCCGGCAACCTTGCCAAGGCAGCAACGGCGCGACGAGCCTGACCCAGCGGATCAGACAGGTTGGAACCAATGGCGATGAAGACCTCGGTCATCACGTCTGTTGTCACTCGGCCACTTTCGGTTTGCGGCGACGGGGGCGACGACGGTTGCGGCTGTTGCTGCTGCGCTTCTCGCCATCGTGGCTACGGGCCTCGCCGCGCTCACCGCTGGCCGGGCGACGGGTCGCTTCACGCTGCAATTGCGGGCGCACATCCGGATTGGAGGCAACATAGCGCTCCCACCAGCTGGCCAGCTCGCCGAGACCGCGCTCGACCCGGTTGCGCAGCAACAGGAAGTCGAACGCCGCGCGGAACTTGGGATGCTCCATGGCGCGCTCGGGGTGCTTGCCCTGACGACGGGTCAGCCGCTGTTGCAGTGCCCAGATGTCGCGGACATCGGTGGTGAAACGGCGGGGAACGGCGATGATCCGCACCTGATTGTCCAGCACCTCGTTGATCGCCAGCATGAAGGCGTCATACCAGGGCAGGCCGCTCTCGTTCTCCAGCACCCGACCACGGGCCTCAACGCAGCCCCACAGCAAGGTGGCGTAGAGGAAGGCGGGGGTGACGCGCTTCTCTTCGCGGACGCGGGTGTCGGTATCGATCAGTGCCTGCTCGATAAACTGCTCGTAGGGCGAGTTGCCGTGCGGGGTAAACAGCGCAGCCACTTGCGGGAAGAGCTGCTGGAACAGACCATACTCGCGCAGCAACTTGTAGGTCGCCAGGCCGTCGCCAGCCAGGAACAGCTTGAGGGTCTCCTCAAACAGGCGGGCCGCAGGGATGTCTTGCAACAGTGGCGCCAGCTCCTTGATAGGGGCGGCGGTACGCGGACTGATGGTCATATCCAGCTTGGCGGCGAAGCGCACGGCGCGCAGCATCCGCACCGGATCTTCACGATAACGGGTCTCGGGATCACCGATCAGCTCAAGCTTGCGCTCGGCCAGATCTTCCAGACCCCCTTCGAAATCGTGCAGGGTGAAATCTTTGGCGCTGTAGTAGAGGGCGTTGACGGTAAAGTCGCGGCGCTCGGCATCCTCTTCGATGGTGCCGTAGACGTTGTCGCGCAGCAGCATCCCTTCATCAGACTGTGCCGACACATGTTTGCTGGTATTGACCTGATGGTGGTGACCCCGGAAGGTGGCCACTTCGATCACGTCACGACCAAAGACAATGTGGGCCAGGCGGAAACGACGGCCAATCAGGCGGCAGTTGCTGAACAGCGCCTTGATCTGCTCCGGCGTCGCATCGGTTGCGATGTCGAAATCCTTGGGCGTCTTCCCGAGCAGCAGATCCCGGACTCCGCCGCCGACCAGGTAGGCCTCATAGCCCCCTTTGTTCAGGCGATAGAGCACCTTGAGTGCATTCTCGCTGATCTCTTTGCGCGAAATAGGGTGCTGATCACGGCTTAAGGTACGACGTTGACCGGCGACACGGGCTGGAATGGGGGATTCCACCGACTGCTCGCCGTCTTCCTTGCCGAGCACCTTGCGGCAAAAGTTTGCGATCTGGGAAAAAATGGTACACCTCTTCATGACTTCTAAATTGACGGGAGGCCAAAAAATAGCGGCCTATCATAGCTCACGCCTAACCAAATGAAAAACCGTGCTGACAATTGATCCCGCATGAAACCGTCCGCCAGCGAAAATAGCGGTCAATCAAACAAAAATAACCTGGTCGACTCAGCAATCCGCGAGCGGGATCTTCTCGCTGGCGGGCACCCGTTCTAGCTGCCAGTTGGCGATGCCCCACTCGATGATCTCGTCGATTCGGCTCGCCATCAGCTCGGGCGGCGGGCACTGGCCGAGGAAGTGCAGCGCCTGCCACAAGGCTGGTCGCACCTCATCGAGCGCCAGCGCCAGCGCCGGCGCATGGTTCTGCTTGGAGAGCTTGTTGCCATCTGCCAGCACCGCCAGCGGCAAATGCACCCAGTCCGGCACCGCTGCACCCAAGGTCTGGTAGAGGGCAATCTGGCGCACAGTGGGTTCGAGCAGATCGGCGCCGCGCACTATCTCGGTGATGCCGCTGTCCATATCATCCACCACCACCGCCAGGTTGTAGGCATAGAGCCCGTCGCGGCGGCGGATAATAAAATCCTCCTCGGCGAGCGCCGCCGGGACCGCGATATGGCCCTGCAAGCGATCATCGAAGTGGTAGACCGGATGGTGCTGGCGCAGCCGGGCCGCGCAACCTTCGGCCGCAAGCCCCAGCGTGCGGCAGTGGCCGCTGTAGAGACCGCCCGCGGCCATAATTTCGCGCCGGGTGCAACGGCACCAGTAGAGCTCCCCCGCCCGATAGAGCTGGTCGATGATCTCGTCATAACGGCCGTGGCGCGCGCTCTGGAACATCACCTCCCCATCCCACTCGAGGCCATATGCCTCAAGAGTCTTGAGGATCAGGTTCGCTGCCCCTGCCATTTCCCGCGGCGGATCGATATCTTCGATGCGCACCAGCCAACGTCCCTGCTGCGCTCTGGCCTGCAAAAAGCTGCCGAGGGCGGCGATCAGCGAACCGAAATGAAGCGGGCCTGACGGTGAAGGGGCAAAGCGGCCCACATAGGGACGCACAAGGGGTGAGGACGGGGGATTCACTGGCATGACTGTTCGGGTAAGCGATTCATTGAGGCTGCATTCTGGGACGACCCGTCCAAAAGCTCAATAAAAAAGGGAGCCCGCAAGCTCCCTTTTTCATATTGCAGCGGGTCGGGATCAACCGGCCATCTGCTTTTCCTTGATCTCGGCCAGCGTCTTGCAGTCGACACAGAGGTCGGCAGTCGGACGGGCTTCCAGACGACGGATACCGATTTCGATACCGCAATGCTCGCAGTAACCGAAGTCGTCATCTTCCAGCAGCTGCAAGGTCTTCTCGATCTTCTTGATCAGCTTGCGTTCACGGTCGCGGGTACGCAGTTCAAGAGCGAACTCTTCTTCTTGCGCGGCACGATCCACGGGATCCGGGAAGTTGGCAGCCTCGTCTTTCATATGGTCGACGGTACGATCAACTTCCTGCATCAGTTGGTTGCGCCAGGCACCCAGGATCTTGCGAAAATGCGCCTTTTGTTGGTCATTCATGTACTCCTCACCCGGCTTTTCCTGGTAAGGCGCGACACCCGCAATGGCCAGGGGGCCCAGAGATTTCCTGTTTTCGCCTGTTGGCATGCCCTGTCTCCTAATTCAGCACGCTACCCGTGCCATCCATAAATTGAGGGCGACATCTATAGCAGAAGGGTAACGGGTAAGCAAACGAGCCGTACCAATAATGTTACCCACTCCAATATTTATGCACTCCCCTCGGGTAACAGGTGACCAGATTCAAACGGGATAAACCCTTGAGCCACCATGCCTTGCACCCCAACATGGGGCCGATAGCATAAAATTTCAACCCCCGCCGCGATTGCCTGCTCAATTAGCAGACTATAGTGCGGATCTATATGGGTTGCAGGGCGCATCCGGCTTATTCCGGAGTGCAACACCATAAAGAGCAGCACGGCCCTGTGGCCCGCCGCTTTCATCGCCATCAACTCGCGCAAATGCTTGGCACCACGGGCGGTGACCGCATCGGGGAAGTAGCCCATACCAGCCTCCTCCCGCTCGTCGAGCAGGGTGACCGATTTTACCTCGATGTAACAATTGCCCTTCTCATCATCTTCCAGCAACAGATCGATGCGACTGTTCTCTTCGCCATACTTCACCTCGGTGCGCAACCGGCTGTAACCCGCCAGCGGAGCCATGGCCTCCTGCTCGATAAGCTCCCGGGCGATCTGGTTGGCGCGCGCCGTGTTGACGCAGATAAAGTGGCCCGCCGGGCTCTCGGCGATCTCCCAGCTGTTGGGCAGCTTGCGCTTGGGGTTGTCGGAGGTGGAGTACCAGACCCGGGTGCCCGGTTCGGCGCAACCGGTCATGGCACCGGTGTTGGCGCAGTGGATGGTGATGACCTCGCCGTTATCGAGTTGTACATCGGTCAAAAAGCGCTTGTAGCGGGCCACCAGCTGGCCCGATTGCAGGGGGGGATCAAAGATCACGGGTTAGCCCTCCGCGCATCTTCTTTTACCCGGGCACGCAGCGGCCAGCAGGCAAGCGGCTCGTAGCGCACCCCGTCCGGAGTCGAGATGGATTGATAGAGGCAGAACTCATCGGCCTGCAGCAGAAAATTTGGGGCAGGCAGGATGGCAGGCGCCTCACCCGCCTTGCGCGACAGGGTGACATGGGGGCGATAACCCTGCTCGCCATTGCCAAGACGCAACTTCTCACCGTGGCGGCGCAGCGCCTTTGCCAGCACGGTCAGCTCGTTGGGCCACTCCTTAGGGCCAATCCAGGCAGCCTTGGCCCGGCTGAACCAGCCGGTCTCATCCAGCCTGATGGAGAGCGGCGGACAGTGCTGACGCTCCACGGCGGCGATCAGGCGGCGGGTGGTCAACTCGTCCGCCTCCCCCAGAAAGGCGAGGGTCAGATGAAGGTTGGCTTGCGGCACCAGCTGACCGGGCCAGGGCAGCTGATCGCGCCAGGCGATGAGCTCGGGAGCGAGCTCCTTGACGGGCAGGGCAAAGAAGAGTTTGGCCATGTGGTGATAATGCCTTTTTCACGCTCATTGGATGGGCCCATTCTATGGCAGCTATCCGGCCATGTCTCGCCAGCCTCCCGCCCGAGTGGCCATATCCGCACATCCACTCACGGTGGCGCGGGCGGCTGTGGCAGAATAGGCGCCGTTTTACCGGTTGCCACAGAAGGTGCTCATCGCTTTGTCCCAGCTCCCCATCGTTTCGGTATTGCCCGAACTCTTTGCCGCCCTCGACAGCCACACCAGCGTGATCCTGCAGGCGCCACCCGGCGCGGGCAAATCGACCCTGCTGCCGCTGGAGCTGGTGCGTCAGAACCGGCTGCCCGGCCGCATCATCATGCTGGAGCCAAGGCGCCTTGCGGCGCGCAATATCGCCACTTTTCTGGCGCGCCAACTGGGGGAGAAGGTGGGCGAGCGCATCGGCCTGCGAGTGCGTGGCGAGAGCCGCACCAGCTCAACGACCCGGCTAGAGATCGTCACCGAAGGGGTGCTGACCCGGATGTTGCAGCAGGACCCTGAGCTGAATAGCGTCTCGCTGGTCATCTTCGATGAGTTCCACGAACGCAGTCTGCACGCCGATACCGCGCTGGCCTTCGCTATCGAGAGCCAGCAGGGATTGCGCGATGACCTCAAGCTGCTGGTGATGTCCGCTACCCTGGATGGCATGGCACTCGAGACCTTGCTGCCGGATGCCCCTGTGGTTCGCTCCGAAGGGCGCGGCTTTCCCATCGACTACCACTACCGCCCCGCCAACCGCCAGCAGTGGCTGGAGCCGCAGGTCGGCGCCGTGGTGCTCGAAGCGCTGGCCGAGCAAGATGGCAGCCTGCTGGTCTTTCTGCCGGGACAGGGGGAGATCGAGCGGTTGGCGCAATGGTTGGCAGACAAACTGCCGGACGACGTGACCCTCGCCCCCCTCTACGGCCGCCTCGATATGGCGGCGCAGCAGGCGGCCATCGAACCGGCGCCTGCGGGCCGCCGTAAGCTGGTGCTCACCACCAATGTGGCGGAGACCTCCCTCACCATCGAGGGGGTCTCGGTGGTGATCGACAGCGGGCTGGAGCGACGGGCTTCCTTTGATCTGAAAAGCGGTGTCACCCGGCTGGAAACCCGCCAGATAGCCAAATCCTCCGCCACCCAGCGGGCCGGTCGCGCCGGTCGCCTCGGCCCCGGCGTCTGCTACCGGCTCTGGAGCAACGAAGTGCAGGAGCGGCTCGCCGAGCAGAGCCCACCAGATATTCTCACTCAGGAGCTGACCGGTCTGCTGCTGGACGCCGCCCAGTGGGGGGCCAAGGTGGAAGATCTACCGCTGCTGGACATGCCCCCCGCCGCTGCGGTGGCCAGTGCCCAGCGGCTGCTGGTGGCCCTTGGCGCCATGAAGCCTGAGGGTGAGCAACAACTCACTCCCGCTGGCCGCGCCATGGCCGCCTTCGGTACCCATCCCCGGCTCGCCCGCATGCTGCTGCGCGCCCGCGAGCTGGAAGCTGAAGGTCTGACAGGGATTGTCGCCGATGCAGCTTATCTGGTGGCGTTGCAGGAAGAAGATCTGCGAGGATCGGAGCGCCTCTCTGTGCTGTTCCACCGCCGTCAAAACGCTCTGCGTCAGGGGGCGGCCCGCTGGTTTGAACGGCTTGGCGTGCGCCCTGCCACTGCGCAGGGTCAGTGGCTAGGGCTGCTCTGTGCCCTCGCCTGGCCGGATCGCATCGGCAAACTGCGTAGCGGCAGTCGCTATCAACTCAGTGGTGGGGTGAGCTGCGATCTGGTAGAAGGTCATCCCTGTCAGGGACAAGCCGCCCTCATCGCCATTGAGATGGGGCAAAACGATCGCGGCAGCCGCATCTTTATTGCCGAACCGGTCGATCTGGACGAGCTGGTACGCCTGCTGCCGGAACTGGTGAGCGAACGGCAGTGGTTCGACTGGGATGAACGTGAAGAGCGGGTGCGCGCCGAACGCCAGCAGGTGATCGGCGAACTGGTGCTGAGCCAGCGACCGCTGACCGAACTCTCTGACGAGCAGAAAGGGCGCTGCCTGCTGCAAGGCATTCGCCGCAAGGGGCTGCATGTGCTGCCTTGGGACGAGAGCAGCGAAGGGCTGCTGGCCCGCCTGCGCTGCGCCCGCGACTGGCTGCCCGATGAGGGGTGGCCCGCGATGGATGACGAGAGTCTGCAGGCCACGCTGGAACAGTGGCTGCTACCAGCGGTGAGCGGCATGACCCGGCTGGAGCAGCTGAAGAGGCTCAATATGAGCGACATCCTGCGCCAATCCCTGCCCTGGCCGTTGCCCAAACGGCTGGACGAGGCACTGCCGAGCCACTTTGCGGCACCGACCGGCAGCCGGGTGCGGATCCGCTATCAGCCAGGGCAGGCACCGGTGATCCCGGTACGTATTCAGGAGATGTTCGGGCAAGGTTCGACCCCCTGCGTGGCCGATGGCCGGGTACCGCTGGTGGTGGAGCTGCTCTCCCCCGCCCAGCGGCCGCTGCAGATCACCGCCGATCTGGCCGCCTTCTGGGCAGGCTCCTACGAACAGGTGAAAAAAGAGATGAAGGGGCGCTATCCCCGCCACTACTGGCCGGATAATCCGCTGGAGGCGATGCCGACCAAGGTCACCAAGAAGAAGATGGGCATCTAGGTTCGATGGGTTAATCCCGCTCGGACGTTCGCGAATGCGACATAACAAGTAGAAAGGAAAGCAAAGAGGATTTATGGCAACCCAACGACGCAAGCGTGCCCCCAAGAAGGCAGCGCCCAAACGCACCATCTGGCGCAAGCTGTTCTGGCTTGGCTTCAAGCTCTCCCTGGTGGTGGCGGCCTTTATGGTGGTGTTTGGCATCTACCTCGATACCAAGGTGCGCGAGCGCTTCGATGGCGAGAAGTGGCAGCTGCCGGTGATGGTCTACAGCCGTCCGCTGGAGCTCTACCCCAGCCAGCGCCTGTCGCGGGACCAGATGCTGCGCGAGCTCAACATGCTGAGCTACAAGCAGGTGCGCCAGCCTCACACGCCGGGTGAATACACCATCAACGGCAACCGCATCGAGCTTATTCGCCGTCCGTTCGAGTTCTATGATGGCGCCGATGGAGCCCGTGGCCTGCGCCTCACCTTCAACGGCCCGCGCCTTGAGGGGATCCAGTCGCTGGAGAACCAGCGCCAGCTCGGTTACGCCCAGATGGACCCGGTGCTGCTCGATCGCCTCAATACCGAGGATCGGGAAGATCGCCTGCTGGTTCGCCTCAGCGAGGTACCCGACAGCCTGCTGGTGACCCTGCTCACCACCGAAGATCGCGACTTTTACCAGCATGGCGGCGTCTCGCCGGTGGCCATCATGCGGGCCATGTTCGCCAACCTGATCGCAGGTCGCACCGTGCAGGGAGGCAGTACCCTGACCCAGCAGCTGGCCAAGAACTTCTTCCTGACCCGTGAACGCAGTCTGTGGCGCAAACTGCAGGAAGCCTACATGGCAGTGCTGATCGACTATCGCTACAGCAAGGACGAGATCCTCGAGTCCTACCTCAACGAGGTCTATCTGGGGCAGAACTTCTCGCAAGGGGTCTACGGTTTCGGCCTCGCCTCCTACTTCTACTTCGGCATTCCGGTCAACGAGCTGGATATCGATCAGGTCGCCCTGCTGGTCGGTCTGGTGAAGGGCCCCTCCTATTACGACCCCTGGCGCTTCCCGGAGCGGGCCAAGACTCGCCGGGATCTGGTGCTGAAGCTGCTAATGGATCACGGCAGCCTGACCCAGGCCGAATATGAGCTGGCCAGCCGTCAGCCCCTCGGCATCATCGCCCGTGGCCAGATGAGTTATGGCCGCACTCCGGCCTTTATGGGACTGCTCAAGCGAGAGATCCAGAGCCGCTTCGGCGCCGATCTGCTCAAGCAGTCTGGCCTCAAGATCTTCACCAGCCTCGACCCCATCGCCCAGCATGCCGCCGAGCAGGCCGTCTCTTCCGGGCTTGCCCAGATCGAGAAACAGCGCGGCAAGAAAAAGTTGGAGGCGGCCATGGTGGTCTCCGACTGGCATAAGGGCGAAGTGGTGGCGCTGGTGGGTGGCCGCGATCCCCGTTACGCCGGGTTCAACCGGGCGCTGGATGCCCGCCGCCAGATCGGCTCACTGGTGAAACCGGCTGTCTACCTCACCGCCCTCTCCAATGGGCTGACCCTGGCGACCCCGCTCAAAGATCAGCCGATCCGCATTCGTGGTCAGGATGGTCAGGTCTGGACGCCGCAAAACTACGATCGCAAGTTCCGCCAGAGCGTACCGCTGATGGATGCGCTGGCCGGCTCCCTCAACGTGCCGACTGTCAATCTGGGTCTGCAGGTGGGGCTGGAGAAGGTAGTCGACACACTGCACAAGCTGGGGGTGCAGCAGGAGATCCAACCTTATCCATCGCTGGTGCTGGGGGCGGTGGCCCTCTCGCCGATGGAGGTGAACCAGATGTATCTGCCCATCGCCAATCAGGGGCTGACCCAGCCGCTGTCGGCCATTCGTGCCGTGGTCAAGGGGGATGGCAGCCTGCTCTATCAGCATGATCAGACCGCCAAACGGGTCACCGACAGTCAGGCAAGCTGGCTGACCCTGTTCGCCATGACCAAGACGGTGAGCCAGGGCACGGCCCGCGCGCTCAGTGCCAAGTTCCCCGGCGCTACCATGGCGGCCAAGACAGGCACCACCAACGAGCTGCGCGACTCCTGGTTTACCGGGATGGACAACAACGAGCTGGTCAGTATCTGGGTCGGTCGCGACGACAACACCCCGGCAGGATTGACCGGCGCCAGCGGGGCACTGCAGCTCTTTAGCGGCTACATGAGCCAGCGCGGCGTCAACAGCCTGAGCCTGCAGATGCCGGAGGGGGTCACCTGGGCCAACTTCTCCCGTGCCAGCGGCACCCGCGTCACCAGCGACTGCCCGGGCAGCCTGCAGGTTCCGGCCAAAACTTCGACTATGGGCTCCCCGACCAGCTGCGCCAGCAGTACGACACCACGCAGTGCACTGGATGACTGGTTCGGCGGTTTCTTCAACTAGATCAACAACACGGGCAGCGCAGGCTGCCCGTTCACTATGCTGCTGACAAGGAAACACCATGACCTTTCCGCTGTTTGACGCCATCCACCATGTGGCCATCATCGCCAGCGACTACCAACGCTCGCGCCACTTCTATCACGAGGTGCTGGGGCTGCCCATCATTGCGGAGACCCTGCGCGAGGCGCGCCAGTCGTGGAAACTGGATCTGGCCCTGCCAGACGGCAGCCAGCTTGAGCTGTTCAGCTTCCCCTCGTCCCCCGAGCGCCCCTCCCGCCCCGAGGCATGCGGCCTGCGCCATCTCGCTTTTCGGGTCAGCGACCTCGACCGGGTCATCACCCATCTGCATGCTCATCAAGTCGATGTTGAGCCGGTGCGGGTGGACGAGCTGACCGACAAGCGCTTCACCTTCTTCGCCGACCCGGATGGTCTGCCGCTGGAGCTCTACGAAGCGCCGTGCTGAGCCTGCATCGGCCAAACAAAAAGCCGCCCGGCGAACCGGGCGGCTTGGTCATTGATAAAGCGTTATCAGGCGGTGGTCAGCATGGCGACGGCCAGCGCCATCACCATCATTCCTGCCCAGCCGATGGGCTTGAGTCGCTCACGGAAGATGAGCAAACCACCGAGGGCTGTACCCAGAATACCGATGGCGCCCCAGGTGGCATAGGCCACAGCAAGATCAACCTTGCCACTGCTCACCGCTTCGGAGAGCAGGGTAAAGGCACCCAATACCAGCATAATTCCCAGCATTCCCCACCCTTTATAGCGGAATCCCCGCGAGTGGTTGATCGCCATATTGGCGCCGATATCCAGCAGTGCGGCGCCAAACACGATAATTAACGGGTGCATACCGCCTCCTTCGCATGACTCGTATCACTTCCTGTCACCGGGTCGTCATGGGTTTCCCCCATGGTCACCATAACAATACCCACTATTGCCAGCGCAAGACCGATCAGCTCCTGAACGTTCAGGTTGTAATCGAGAAACAACACGGAGACGACGGTGATCAGTGCAATCCCCAGACCCTCCCATAATGCGAACGCAATACCAATGGAGATTGTTTTGGCGGCTTTGGCCAGTAACAGGTAAGAGATCGAGATCAGAACCCACATCGGCAGGTAGTTCATCCATCCCGCTGCATCCTCTGGGATCATCGCCATACTGGATGTCCCCGCTACTTCGGTGAGGATGGCCCCCGTCAAAAATATGCGCGCTAAAAGCATGCGACTGATTAACATAGAATTTTCCTTCTGTTGCTGCGACGGTAGAGATGATAGCCGCAGTCACGGCAGGGGCAGGAATCGCTGAGCGTCGAGTTATCAGACGCTGACGGTTTGCCTTGCTATCAGAGGTCGGGCTAAGGTGGTGCTAGATCCCTCCTTATTGCACATCATCATGAAGCTCTATCAGATAGAACTCTTCGTAGAGTCCGCAAACAGTGGCTCTCTTGCCAACACCGCCAGGCGACTTGGCAAAAGCCGCAGCGCCGTCAGCACATCCATCGCCTCTCTTGAAGTGGAGCTTGGCGTCGAACTTTTTGAACGCGGTGCCAATCAGAGTCGCTTGACCGACATCGGCGAGCTGGTACTGGATGACTGCAAGCGACTCCTGCAAGCGGCCAACAGCCTCAAGCTAAAGTGTGAACACTACGCCTCCGGCGCCGAGGTAGCACTGCGGGTTGCGCGCGATGACGCTATCCCGGAACAGGTGTGGCGCGAGATGCTGGCTGCCTTGCGCAGCCAGTTTCCCGGTACCAGTATCTCGCTGGTGCTCGCCTCCCCACCCGAACTGCCCGCACTGGTGGAAGAGGGCTTTGTCGATGCAGCATTTGGCCTCATCACCGAGGATCAGGAGCGCAGCGGCCTCAACATCGACGTGCTCAACCCCATTCGCACCCTGATGGTGGTAGCGCCCAGCCATCCACTGGCCGACCTGCGACGGGTGAAACAGCAGGATCTGACTGATCACACTCAGGTTACCCTCTCTTATATCGATGAATTTTCGGTAAAAAGCCTGTTGCCAGTAGGGGGCCAGCATATCGGCCTCTCCAGCTTCGAGTTGATGCGCAATGCGGTGCTGGACGGACTGGGTTGGGCGGTGCTCCCCTCGCCACTGATCCAGAGCCAGCTGCGACAAGGCACCCTGCTGACCCTGAAACACAAGTTCAGCCTGCAGTGGCGTGATTATGGTGTCTATCTGGCGGAAAACGCCTATCACGGCAAGGTGTTGGCCTGGTTGAAAAAGTCGATCCAGGGATATCTGGAGCCTTTCGAGTAGAGATAAAGAGGCGGAGCCAGCTCACGATATACACTTATCCTGATGATCCGAGCAGATGTGATCGTGCATACTGTCCACATACTCATTGAGCGCCGGAGGCGTAACCGATATGAGCAGTGCCCAAGACAAGGACGACATCTTGCTGGACGACGACATCATCGAACTCGATGAAGAAGAGGTCGTGATCCCCAAGGCACTCAACCCATGGCAAGTGCTGATCGTGGATGATGAGCCGGATATTCATCATGCTACACGCTTGGCCCTCTCCAATATTCACTACAAGTCGCGCCCGCTTGAATTGCTTAATGCCTACAGCGGCGCCGAAGCGGGTCGCATGCTGGAAGCCAATCCCAGAATTGCCCTGATCCTGCTCGATGTGGTGATGGAAACCGAAGATGCCGGTTTGCGGCTGGTTCACCGGATCCGCAACGAAATGCGCAACTCGCTGGTGAGGATCGTGCTCCGTACCGGCCAGCCCGGTCAGGCCCCCGAACAGCGGGTGATCCTCGATTACGACATCAACGACTACAAGACCAAGACCGAGCTGACGGTACAAAAACTCTACACCACCGTCATCGCCTCTCTGCGCTCATACGAAACCCTCAGCGCCATCGACAAGAGCCGGCAGGGGCTCGGCAAAATTCTGGAAGGGGCGGGCGATCTCTACCATCTTCATTCACTCAAGGAGTTTGCCTCCGGCGTGCTGAAACAGATCAGCGCCATTCTCGATGTGGGCACCGAAGGGGCTATCTGCGCCGAACGCCGCCCCGGCGAAGAGACGCTGGAGATCCTGGCTGCCACCGGCGACTACGAGACCCTGTTGGACGAGGGCAAGCTAACCGATTTTCCTACCCTCAACGACTCGGTCATGAAGGCATTGGCGGCACGCTGCAACCGCTTTGAACACCCTCAGGATTCCCTCTATATCGCCGCCCAGAATGGCCGCGAGTTCGTGTTGAGCTTTACCCCTACCCAACCCCTGGATCCCCTCGAGTGCGATCTGCTGGATGTCTTCTGCCAGCGCATCTCGGCGGCCTACGACAACCTCTATCTCTACAACCAGTTGCTGCGCGCCCAGGAGGCCACAGTGGTGGCGCTGGCGGCGCTGGCAGAGTTTCGCGACTCCGATACTGGCGAACATGTACTGCGGGTGCAAAAACTCTCCGACGCACTGGTGGAAGAGTTGCAGCAGATGGCAGTTTATCCGGAGCAACTGACCCCGGAGTTTGTCGAAATGATCGGCATGGCTTCCATCCTGCACGATGTGGGCAAGGTCGGTACCCCCGATCATATCCTGCACAAACCGGGCCGTTTCGACCCGGAAGAGCGGGCCATCATGGAGCAGCACGCAGGAATCGGCGCCAATATCTTGCACAAGGCGGGCGAGATGGTGGAGGGCACCAGCTACCTCTCTCTCGGCGCCGAAATCGCCCGGGGCCACCACGAGCACTTCGATGGCAAGGGCTACCCGCTGCAGCTGACTGGCCAGCAGATCCCGCTGTCGGCGAGGATAGTGGCGGTGGTCGATGTATTCGATGCCCTGCTCAGCAAACGCCCCTACAAGGAGCCCTGGACGCTGGCGCAGACCATGGAGTATATCCAGTCCCGCTCCGGCACCCAGTTTGATCCTCATGTCGTAACAGCACTGTCGCGACTGGTCAACGAGTCGAGACTCCCCTACTCGCTCTGACTCTCTGCACTTGCAACTCAACATCCCTTGCCGATGACCAAGGTCACCGGCAAGGCATCAAAACAGCTGTTTTGTTGCATCCTGCACGCATCAACGCGCCGCAAACCGGAAACATCACCCTTCTTTGGCTGCGATATCCGCTGAAATATGGTCATTTAACATCACATCGCTATAATATCGGCCTGCAATCCTGATACTAACAACGAAGGAAATATCATGAGCCTGAACCTGGTACCGGCCGGCAAGAGCCTGCCCGACGATATCTATGTCATCATCGAAATCCCGCAGAATGCCGACCCGATCAAATACGAAGTCGACAAGGACAGCGGCGCTATTTTCGTCGATCGCTTCATGTCTACCCCGATGTTCTATCCGTGCAACTACGGCTACGTGAACGCGACCCTCTCTCTGGATGGTGACCCCGTCGACGTACTGGTTCCGACCCCCTACCCGCTGCTGGCCGGTTCCGTCATTCGCTGCCGTCCGGTTGGCGTGCTGAAGATGACCGACGAATCTGGCGAAGATGCCAAGATCGTCGCTGTACCGCACTCCAAGCTGACCAAGCAGTACGACCACATCCAGGATGTGAACGATCTGCCGGAACTGCTGAAAGCCCAGATCCAGCACTTCTTCGAGCGCTACAAAGAGCTGGAAGCGGGCAAATGGGTCAAGGTGGAAGGCTGGGGCGACAAGGCTGCTGCCGAAGCCGAGATCAAGACCTCTGCCGAGCGTTATGCTGCCAAGTAAGCGTCCCCCGGAATGAGAAAGGCGCCTTATGGCGCCTTTTTTGTCGGTGTTTGCGGCAGCTGACCGGCCGCATCTCCGCTAGGATTGCCCTGAATGTATATTTCACGACCATCTTTCTGGTAGGGACGATAGTAATCACCGCCACAGCGATAGCCACCGCCCGGCTGGCTCATCAGTTCACAGTTGACCGGCAACACCTCCAGCCACTTGATGGCCTGCTGGTAGCGCAGCCACTCCTGCCATTCGTGTTCGCGCGCCAACTGATCGCGTAGGGCAAAGGTATCCGCAATGGACATCCCCTTGTTGACGATCACCTGACCCGCCATGGCTGGCAGGCTGAGCAGCCCAAACAGCACTATGATCCAAGGCTTCATATGCCCTCCCGAGTGACTTATTTTCACAATTAAATTAAAAGTCACATCAATCTGTTATACAGCTCACAAAACGAAACATCACCGAAGTGGTGCCGGCTCACCTAGTTGTTAATTATCGTCCACGGCAGGAAGCACCACCATGAAGCTGACCCCCGCGCTGTTGCTCAGCCTCACTCTCTGCACCACTCTTGGTGCTACAAGCAACGCCAGCGAAATCAACATGAGCTGGCAGTGGCAATCCACCGATGGCCAGCGCAAGCACTTCCAGCTGACCACCGACGATCAGGTGATGGCCGCCAGTCGCCACGAGATGAGCCTGCTGAAGGCCTCTCTCACCAATCCGCTGGAGACCCTTTACGCCTACATCAGCCCGCGGCTCTACAACAGCATCAACCTGATCAATCAGAGCAGCCCAGAGACCGCTACCAAATTTCGCAATCTGGAGCAGGCCTTCACCCTGCGGGACGACAGCATGGAGTCGCTGCTGTTCTGGCAAGCCTACCAGCAGTATCAGGAGGATGCCTTCTACCAGATGAGGGTGATCCCCTGCGTCCATCCGGCCAATCGCAAACTGCCTTGCGTGCGACCCGATTACTCCCAGCTCTTCTACCACTTCAAAGGGCATCTAAAGCCGTTGGCGCAGCAGTTTGCGGCCAAAGATCTCGCCACCAGCGTCAGCCTGCTGCAGGAGTGGCTAAACGCCATCCCCACCCAGCCGGAGCAGCTGAATCATTTCGCGCCGCCGCTGCAGGCGTTGCAGGATAACAAGGCCGACAGCGATGAGAAGGCGCTGCTGATGGCCAGTCTGCTGGCGGAGCTGGCGCCGCAATATGTGCTCAGCATCATCTATCCGGATATTAGCATCGGCAGCGTCTCCCCTGCCTGGCTGGCCATCACGGCAGACAGTGGCGTACCCGGAGATGTGGTGGTGATCAACAATCAGCGCCATGTGCTGCTGACTGGCTCGTCCCTGCTGGCCCAGCAGATGACCATGGCCAAGATCCCCCTCATCAGCGAGTCGCTCTACTGACGCAGACAGCTCAGACCAGCAGCCAATTCATTGATTTTTATCGATGTCATGCCATCCTAGCCGCCCTTGCCAGCCAACAACCTGACTGGCGGGGCGCCGACGCTTCTGAATTGCGATCTTATTTAACACTTTTTAAACAGATCCGATCAGTTTAGGATGAAGCTCGCCCATTCCCTCAATCCGAAACTCGTTATAACATAACAAATGGAGTGTCATCAGGATGAAACATCTCGTACTTACTTTGGCGCTGCTGCCATCTCTGGTCTTTGCTCACAACTTCAAGGATGGCAACCCGGTGCCGCTGGTCAATGTCAGTGACAAAGGCGAGCTGGTACTGAATGGCAAAGATATCGGCTACCAGCCGTGGCAGAGCACCTCGCTCACCGGCAAGGTGTTCCTGATCCAGCATATTGCCGGTCGCTCCAGTGCCAAGGAGCTGAACGCCCCGATGATCGAGGCGATCAAGGCCGCCAAATTGCCGCAAGACAAGTACCAGACCGTTACCGTCATCAACAGCAATGACGCCATCTGGGGCACTTCCGGCTTTGTGAAGAGCAGTGCCGAAGACAGCAAGAAAGAGTTCCCCTGGTCCGCCATGGTGCTGGATGCCAAGGGCATGGCGCGCAACGCCTGGGATCTGACGCCGGAAAGCTCGGCGATCATCCTGCTGGATAAAGAGGGCAAGGTGCTGTTTGCCAAAGATGGCCAGCTCGATGCCAACAACATTGCTACCGTGATGGGGCTCATCAAGTCCCATCTCTAAGTCAGAGAGAAAGGGCGCTGATGGCGCCCTTTCCATAAGGGTCTATGGGTCGTATCAAGCTGAAAATCTGGATCTTGCTGCTGGGCTGGTTATGGCTGCAGCCTGCCCTTGCCCGGCACCAGTTTGAATCCGTCCTGCCCGGCCACGACGACCATCACTGCCTGGTTTGCGCCCTCCATCTGGATGGCAAACAGGTCATCACCGCCACCCCCTATTGTTTCCCCGGTTCGACCTCTGTTCTGCCAGTCGTTGCAACCATGCAACGCTCGGCAGATACCGCCACGCTTCACAGCTATGCCATCCGTGCGCCGCCCGCCTCTGTTTTTATCTATCCCTTTGTTTAAGTTCACTATTTGTTTTGAAAAAAGGATTAAAGATGAAAGCAGTTACTCTGTTGCTGGCCGCTGCGGCCTTTGGCGCACACGCAAATCACGACGAACACGAGAGCCACAGCCACGGCGCCCACGAGCATGGCCACGGCCACCTCAATCTGGTGGTCGATGGCGACCAGTTGATGATCGAACTGCAGGCACCCGCAGCCGATCTGGTGGGCTTCGAGCACGCCGCCAAGAGCGATGAAGAGAAGGCGCAATATGCCAAAGCGGTCGCCCGCCTCCAGCAGCCTGACACCCTGTTCCGCTTCGACCCGGCCGCTGGCTGCAAACTGACCCAGCAGGAGCTGCAAGCAGCCAAAGAAGAGCATGATCACGACCATGACCATGACCATGACCATGACCATGACAAGGCTGCCAGCGACAAACATGAAGACCACCATGATCATGACGAAGCGGGTCACGCCGATATGGGCGCCATGTACACCTACACCTGCGCTACACCAGCCAAACTGACCGGTCTTGAGGCGACCCTGTTCAGCGTCTATCCGAGCCTTGAGAAGCTGAGCGTGCAGGGGATCCTGCCCACCGGCCAGACCGCTGGCGAGCTGTCCCCGTCCGCCAACAAGCTGAGCTGGTAACGCCATGAAAAAAGCCGTGGTTGAGATCCGCGATCTGGCCTTTGCCTGGCCAGGCGGCGACGCTGTACTCGATCTGCCCGCCCTCACTATCCGCGAGGGTGAGCGGGTCTTTATCAAGGGCCCGTCGGGCTCTGGCAAGTCGACCCTGCTCGGGTTGCTGGCCGGGATCCAGACCGCCAACCACGGCACCCTGGAGGTGCTGGGCCAACCATTGGCCCGGCTCTCTGGCCGTGCCCGTGACCACTTCCGGGCGGCCAATCTGGGTTATATCTTCCAGCAGTTCAATCTGCTGCCCTTTCTCTCGGTGCAGGACAACGTGACTGCGGCCCTCACCTTTTCGCCCGCCAAACGGGCCCGCCTGCAAGGGAGTCCGGAGCAGGAGGCGCGCCGTCTGCTGGCGGAGCTGCAACTGCCGGATGAGGCGCTGCATCGCCCCGTCCATGCCCTCAGCATCGGCCAGCAGCAGCGGGTTGCCGCCGCACGGGCGCTGATCGGCTCGCCGCCACTGGTGATCGCCGACGAGCCCACCTCGGCCCTCGACACCGACAACCGGGCCGCCTTTATCAAGCTGTTGTTCGAGGAGTGCGACAAGCAGGGCTCGACCCTGATCTTCGTCAGTCACGATCCTTACCTCGAACCCCTGTTCCCACGGGTGGAAAACCTGCAACAACTTAACCGGAGGGCTACGTGCTAAAGCTCGCCCTGCAAAGTCTCTGGGCCCGTCGCCTCACCGCCGGGCTCACCCTGCTGGCCGTTGCCATCAGCGTCACCCTGTTGCTCGGGGTGGAACGGGTGCGCACCCAGGCCCGTGAAAGCTTCTCCAACACCGTCTCGGGTACCGATCTCATCGTCGGCGCCCGCTCCGGTCAGGTGAACCTGCTGCTCTACTCGGTGTTTCGCATCGGCAACCCCACCAACAACGTGGGGTGGGACTCCTATCAGGCCATCAAACAGAAACCGGGCGTCGCCTGGACCATCCCGCTTTCCCTTGGTGACTCCCACAAGGGATTTAGGGTACTCGGCACCAATGGCGACTACTTCACTCACCTGAAGTACGGTCAGCAGCAGTCGCTGCAATTGCGGGAAGGGCGGCCATTCGACACGCCGTTTGAAGCGGTACTCGGTGCCCAGGTGGCCGAGAAGCTCGGCTATCACCTTGACCAATCCATCGTTATCGCCCACGGTGCTGGCAACACCTCGTTCAGCCAGCACGACAACCTGCCGTTCAAGGTGGTGGGCATTCTGGCACCAACCGGTACGCCCATCGATCGCACCATCCATGTGCCGCTGGCGGGGATCGAGGCGATCCATCTCGGTTGGGATACCGGTCGCCACAGCAAGAACGTGACACCGGAGCAGGCACTGGCGCAGGATCTCACCCCGAAAACCATCACCGCCTTTATGGTGGGGCTGAGCAACCGGATCCTGGCGTTCCAGCTGCAACGCAGCGTCAACACCTATCCCAAGGAGCCGCTGATGGCGATCCTGCCGGGGGCCGCCCTGCAGGAGCTGTGGAGCCTGATGAGCGTGGCGGAAACCGCGCTGTCGGTGATCGCCGGTTTTGTGGTGGTGGCGGGCCTGATCGGCATGCTGACTACCCTGCTGGCAGGGCTTAACGAGCGGCGCCGGGAGCTCGCTATTTTGCGATCCCTCGGTGCGGGCCCTGCCCATCTGTTCCTGCTGCTGGCGCTGGAGGCCATGGCGCTGACCACGGTCGGTATCGCCCTCGGGGTCGCCGTGCTCTATCTGGGGCAGGGGCTTGCCTCGCCCTGGCTGCTCAGCCACTATGGCCTGCAACTGAGTCTGGGGCTGCCGAGCACATACGAGTGGCAATTGCTGGGGGTAGTGTGGCTGGCAGGCATGGTGATTGGCCTGCTCCCTGCTGCCCGCGCTTACCGCTACAGCCTGAGCGATGGCATGAGCATTCGCGTCTAGCGAGACGCCCAAAAATATAAACAGAAGGACAGATGATGAAGTGGAAAATTGTGGCGCTGCTCGCCAGCCTGCTGGTGCTGCCCGCCCTGGCCGCCGATTACAAGACCATCGACTGGGATGTGCTCATCCCGGAAGGGGAAAAACTGCTGCCACCTCCGCAGGTGAACCACGATGGGGATCTCGCCTCCGTGCCGCAACCGGTGGGCGGGGTAAACAAGAAGCTGGACAACCAGGATGTGCGCATTCCGGGCTTCGTGGTGCCGCTGGAGGGGGATGCCAAGAAGATCACCGCCTTCCTGCTGGTGCCCTACTTCGGCGCCTGCATCCATGTACCGCCGCCCCCCACCAATCAGGTGATCTATGTGAGCTACCCCAAGGGTGCGCCGGTGGATGACCTGTGGGATGCCATCTGGGTGAAGGGCAAGATGCGCACGATCAGCTCCAGCCACGAGATGGCCACCGCCTCCTATTCGATGGAAGCGGTCGAGGTGAGCGTCTACGAGGAGTAATCCTCCCGTTGCAAAAAAAGCGGCCTCCACGGAGGCCGCTTTGTTATCTTGGCATCCCGGTTGGAGTAACATTCAGCTCCAGAACCTGTGCGAATGGAGTCAGCATGGCAGACCTCCCCCCCCCGAAAAAAGAGAGTTCGATCCTGAGCAGCCAGGAGCAGACCCTGCGTCTGGCCCGCAGTCGCGGCATCGACGGCATGCTCACCCGCAATACCGACAGCACCTTCGAACAGCGCGCCACCTTTCGCCATCTGGCGGATCAGGCTGCCCGCCAGCGCAATCTGGAAGCCATCATGGTGATGGCCTCCCGCCACTGCGAAGAGACCGCGGCTGGCGGCGAGATGGACAGCGACTGGCTGACCCGCTTCCTGCAACTGGCGGAAGATATCAGCATGGTGCCGATGCAGCAGCTGTGGGGGCGGATCTTCGCGCTGGAAGTCGCCACGCCGGGCCGCTTCTCCATCCGGGCGCTCGCCACCCTCAAAGAGATGACCCAGCGCGAGGCCCAGCTGTTCCAACGTATCTGCTCACTGACTTGCCACTACACCGGCAGCGACGAGCAGCGACTGCTGCTGGGGCTGCACAAGGGGGCCACCCTGCTGAGTCGTGCCAAGGCAACCCGCCTTGGCCTTGGCAAATACCGGCTGCCCTACAACGCCCTGCTGCAACTGTTTGAGCTGGGGCTGCTGCATCGCGCGGAGCTGGAGTCCGGCCCGCTGCCCGCCGATGGGGTCGAGCTGGAGTTCGGCAACCAGCGCTGGCAGCTGCAGTGCAAGCAGAACAACATCACCCTGCTCTACTACCGCCTCACCCCGGTGGGCAACGAGCTTGCCCAGCTGCTGCAAGAGTCGCCGCTGGAGGAGTACCTGCAAGATCTGAAAACCGTGCTGGTGCAGGGTATCCAGATTGAAGTGATGCAGCTCGTCAGCGCCCCCTCCTCACCCGCTCCCGACCCTCTCCCCTGATCTCTGGCGGGGCAGTGGATGCCCCGTCGGTTCGTGGCTCCTTCGCATCAAGCTGCTGACTCCAAGCTCATGGGCTTGACCAGAATAGGTTGCAAATTGCAGATGCCGCAGAGGCACACCCCGTCTGCTCAGTTGCATATTGCAAACAGCAACGATCTTTTCCTGCCAAAACGGCACTAATAACACATCAATCATTAGCTTTTGCCAGCTGGCCCGCCCTTTGCACACGTCTTGATGCAGATCAAAATTTAACCACCACAGCTCGGGAGCAAGGCCATGAGAATCAATCAACCGGTTACCCAAAGAGAACGTCTCTACCCAGACCACCAGAGCCTCATCTCCACCACGGATCTGGAGAGCCGCATCACCTACGCCAACGAGGAGTTCTGCGAGATTGCAGGCTTCCAGCTCGACGAGCTAGTGGGGGAACACCACAATCTGGTACGTCATCCTGACATGCCGAAACAGGCCTTTGCCGATCTGTGGAACCATATCCGCGAAGGCAAGAGCTGGATGGGGCCGGTGAAGAACCGCTGCAAGAGTGGCGATCACTACTGGGTCAGCGCCTTTGTCACCCCCATCAAGGATGCCAGTGGCCGGGTGGTGGAGTATCAGTCGGTGCGCACCGCCCCGAGCGAGGAGATCAAACAGCGGGCCGAGAAGGTCTATGCCGACCTGCGCAACAACAAGCTGCCGCTGGCGCTCAAGTTGCCCACCTTCTCCCATACCCTGGCCATCAACCTCTGTCTGCTGCTGAGCCTGCTCGCCATGTTTGCACTGGGCTACAGCCACGATATGAACTGGCAACTGGCGCTGGCCGCCCTGCCGCTGGCGATAGCGGCCATCACCCTGAATGCCCTCTCCCGTCGCCTCGGCAAGCTCAACAAGATGGCCCGCAGTCGCTTTGACAACCCGCTGATGCAGCTGCTCTACACCAACAAGGTGGACAACATCGCCGCCATCGAACTCTCGATGGTGATGAATCAGGCCGAGTTCAACGCCGTGCTGGCCCGCACCCAGCAGACTTGCAGCAAGATCCTGCAGGCCGCCGAGGGGGATCTGCGCAACGCCGAATCCATCACCGACAACCTGCAACAGCAGCAGGCCGAAACCAATCAGGTTGCGACCGCCGTGACCGAAATGTCGGAATCCATTCGCGAGGTGTCACAAAGCTCGACTGACTCCTCCAGCCTGCTGGATGAAACTGCCGTGCTGTTCAAGAGCGGCAACAGTAGCGTGGCCGAAACCGTGGCTGCCGTGGCGGGCATGAACAGTGAACTGATCACCTCCAAGAGCGTGATCAGTGCGCTGGTCGGCCACTGCCGCGATATCGACGGCATCCTCGATGTGATCAACAACATCGCCAACCAGACCAACCTGCTGGCCCTTAATGCCGCCATCGAAGCCGCCCGGGCCGGTGAAGCAGGCCGTGGCTTCTCGGTGGTAGCCGACGAGATCCGCTCGCTCGCCATCAAGACCCAATCCTCTACCAGCGAAATCCAGAAGATGATCACCGAACTGCAGAACAGCTCCGGTGAAGCAGAGCAGGCGATGGAGAAGGGTTGCCTGCTGGCGGACAGCTGCCAGCAGAAGGCATCGGCTACCGGCGCTATCCTGCAGCAAATCAACAGCATGCTGCAGCAGGTTGCCTCCGGCAGCAGCCAGATTGCCCACGCAGTACAAGAGCAATCCCACGTCACTGCCGAGATCAACCGCAACGTGCTCAGCATCAAGACCCTGGCCGATGACTCCAGCGTCGGCAGCCAGCACGCCGTCCACGGCATCACCCAGCTGGTGACCCAGCTGAGCGACCTCAACCGTCTGGTACGCCAGTTCCAGAAAGGGGCTCCGACAAGCCAGAGCCGCTACGAGATGCCAGCCGCCCGCGTGGTGCCGGTTCGCTAAGCCAGATAAAGACAAGCAATCAGCGCAGAAAAACCACATGGGCCCTTGGGCCCATGTGGTTTTTTAATGTCTGCCGACAAGCTGGCGACATACCCGCTTTCCCCTTCCGATTCCCCCCTGCGCTGATGGGCGGCCGCTCTGACACGAACACATCTCCACCAGTTATTGATTAATTTATTGATCTTGCTCAGGAAATGGCCCGCTTGCGCTTTTCACCCCAGCCCCGTTCGGTAACATAGCTGCCTGGCAACCTCTTGTCGGAGTCAGCCATGAGCCAAGCCAGTGCCAAAACGCAGGTAAAAAAGCAGCAGACTGGAGGCTGAAATTCAGGGGCGGTAGCGTGGTTTTTGCAGGTTGGCGCAGAGCGTATCGAGACCCAACAGACGAGCATGATCACCTCAACCAGAGCAGGATAAAGATGGATTGGGCCGGTCTGTAAAACAGATGTGCAGATACGTTTCGCGGTAAACGTTGGGCTTCACTTCGTTCAGCTCCAACCTACGATTTTTAGCCCAACATACGAGATCATTTTCAGCAAGAGCCATTTAATGTCAAAAAGCAAAACTTATAGTGACCCTAGATTTCACTATGAAATATGGAAAGGTCCATCTTCAGAATATGGGAAAAACCATAAATCAATTTTTTACGTTGAAAACCATAATGCTTCATGTGGGTATTCTGAACTTGCTATTGACTTTGGCATGGCCGCTGATGCATTAATTGAAAAATACCGTATTTCAGAGATTGAAAACTGGATTGCTCCAGTTGCTCACATATCGAGACAAGTTATTGAACTACATTTAAAAGCATTGATGCATTCAATAAATACTTTTGACAAAACCTTTGATACTGCGCCTCTTAATAGCCATAGTCTTGAAACGATATGGTTAGCTTGTAAAGATTGGCTCATCGGTAATGGTTACAAGCTTAATGATGATGCTCGCCTTGAAATGACAAACAATATTATTACTGCATATCATGAAATTGACCCTTCCGGAGACCTATTTCGTTTTGGCATATCTAGAAAAATCGCGTTCAATAAGCAGAAGAGCTATGACCGTGTAGGTATATTTTTAGAAAATTTTGAAAAGGAGTTCAAATCAGCACAATGCCTTCTTCGTCACTGGGAGGCAGTAGTATTTAGAGAGTGTGTCAAAATTGAAATGGGCTGGGAGAATGACCCATATTTTTATCCAGACAACTTCCCAAGAAACTCGTAATGCCCACATTGTTTAATACTCAGGGGCGGTAGCGTGGTTTTTGCAGATTGGCGCAGGGTGTAGCCCAGCCCACTAGGCGAGGGCGGTCAGGCCGACCAGCGCGGAATAAATATGGATTTAGTTGATCGGTAAAAAATGTTCAGATACGTTTCACGGTAAACGTTGGGCTTCACTTCGCTCAGCACCAACCTACGACTTTTAGCCCAACATACGAGATAAAAGAGGAAGTCAAGCAAACGCATTCAGCTTCAGAGGGAAGCATATATGGCATTTATTTTAAGTATAATTTCATAGCCTGTATTAGGGTGGAGCTAAGTTATATTGAAGGCGGTATTAATTTATTAGTGCCGCCTTCTATCTAATCACTACCTGAATTACATCATAAAAGGGAATTGAAATGGCAATAGATATTATTGAATGTACTGACTGGAATGATTTTAAAAACAAAATAATTTCAGACCTTTATGTCGAGGGCAGATTTAAAAAAGGAAAATACCTCTTTAGAGGTCAAGGTGGAGAGGATTGGTCATTAAGTTCCTCATTTGATCGTTGGTATCATGGAGAGCTAAAAAATAAAGTTGCAACAGCAAAAGAATTGTTAAATCAGTTCAAAATGGAATGTGAGCTTGAAGACTTACCTGATAATGTCAGAGATAATGACATAATGATGATGAGTTTAGGTCAGCATCATCACCTGCCAACTCGGCTGCTAGATTGGAGCGAAAGTCCTTATGTGTCAGCATTTTTCGCTTTTAGCTTGCATGTCAGGGCAACGGAGGAATCCAGTAATAAAGTTGCTATCTGGGTTTTAAATACAGAAGACCCTATCTGGAATCCAGAATTCGGCTGTGAAATTGTTAATGTACCATCATTTGGTAATGAGCGAATTAAAAATCAACACGGTAAGTTTACACACCTTAAAACACTTGAATCCTCTATTGAAGAGTATGTTGAACATTACCCTAATGAAGGTAGGTTAATAAAGTATGTGTTGCCAGCACGTGATGCTGTAAATGCATTGTCGGATCTAGACTCCATGGGAATTAATTTCGCTAGGATTTACCCCGGAATATATGGAAATGCAATGTCAGCTCAAATTAGAGTACTGGCGAAATTGTAACTCAAACCATTCTCTTAATTTGGAAAAAAACTCGCTACGCGGTTTTTATCGTTTAGCTTAGCCTTAATCAGCATTAGCCATAGGTATAGGAGCTTTAAAGTGGCACAACAAATATACAGAACTGTCAGCCATGTTGATGGGTGGGTAGGTCTGCCTCAGTATGAAATTCGTGGCAATCAAATATATAGAACTGTTTCTCACGCAGATGGCTGGGAAGGATTGCCCCAATACGAAATTCGTGGCAATCAAATTTATCGAACTGTTTCACATGTGGATGGGTGGGAAGGTTTGCCACAGTATGAAATCAGAGGTAACCAAATATACCGGACAGTTTCTCATGTGGACGGCTGGGAAGGCTTGCCACAGTACGAAATAAAGTAATGCTTCACAAGGCTAGGCATAGCGACGTCTTTTTCGTTGTGGCTTCGCCTTCACTACAAAGCCGAGCGTGCTGGCGGCTTTATGTGATTGCTCTGATGGTTCTGTCAGCTCGTAGGTTCGAATAGCGCAGCGTATTCGGACAATCGCGAATATCCCCGCTGCAATATAAGTAAGGATCGGAAGATCCCCTTGCGGGGTTGCTATCGACCGCCTCGGAGTGGCTCAAGACTCGCCGGTGCCACTATAAGAAGCTGTATTTATGGGGTTTACGATAATGACCCAGCTTTTGCTTATAGTGGCTGCCGTCAGCTCATCAACGCCTGTGATGGCCAACTGGCCGGCTGCCGGGCGCTTGTTATAGGTTCTTCCGATCCAATTACAGATAGTTCCCCTGCCGCAGGGCAGTCAGCAACTCCTCCACCAGCACCTCCACCGGTTTACCGGCATTCAGCAGATGAATTTCCGGCTGCTCCGGCGCCTCGTATGCGGAGTCGATACCGGTAAAATTCGTAATTTCCCCTGCCCGCGCCTTTTTATAGAGCCCCTTGGGATCGCGCTCTTCACAGATGGCGAGCGGCGCATCCACAAACACCTCGACAAACTCCCCTTCACCCACGAGATTGCGCACCAGATCCCGCTCGGCACGGAACGGCGAGATAAAGGCGGTGAGCACGATAAGGCCCGCATCCACCATCAGTTTCGCCACTTCGCCGACCCGGCGGATATTCTCCTGCCGCGCAGCATCATCGAAACCGAGATCGCCACACAGGCCGTGGCGCACATTGTCCCCATCCAGCAGATAGGTGTGCTTGCCTTGTGCCGCCAGCGCCTGCTCCAAGGCTCCCGCCAGGGTGGATTTACCCGCCCCCGAGAGCCCGGTGAACCAGATCACCAGCGGTTTTTGCCCTTTAAGCTCGGCCCGGCTCTGTTTGTCCACGGCATGCTTGTGCCACACGATATTACTCATCCCACACTCCTTGCTTGGCACTTACGCCTCAAAACTTAAACTGTCCGGCACCACGGGGAGCCGCCTCGGACTATCCGCCGCCAACGTGCTGGTGCCATGGCATTGCTCACCCAACACTCCTTGACTGGCGCTCACGCCTCAAAACTTAAACTGTCCGGCACCACGGGGAGCCGCCTCGGACTATCCGCCGACAACGTGCTGGTGCCATGACATTACTCATCCCAACACGCCTTGATTGGCGCTCACGCCTTAAAACGGAAACAGCAGGGGCACCATCACAATCACCCCGAGGCTATAGGCCAGCGAGACCGGCAGGGCCAGCTTGAGGTAGTCCGGCATCTTGTAGTTGCCCGCGGCATAGACCATCAGGTTGGTCTGGTAGCCGTAGGGCAGGATAAAGCTGGAGCTGGCCCCGAACAGCACCGCCAGAATAAACGGCATGGTCGAGACATCCATGCTGAGCGCCAGCTGGTAACCCATGGGGAAAGCCAGCGCGGCCGCCGCGTTGTTGCTCATCAGCTCGGTCAGCACCAGCGTAAACACATAGATACCGATAAAGGCGATGATGGGGCTGGCACCGTTGAACTCCCCCATCAGCCAGTCGGCGATAAGCTTGGCCAGCCCGCTCTTTTCCAGCTGATCGGCGATGGCGAGCGCCCCGCCCACCACCAACCAGATATCCAGCGGAAAGCGGCGGCGGATCTCGTCCAGGGTCAGAATGCGGGTGAGCAGCAGCGCCACCAGCATCAGCAGCAACCCCTTGAACAGCGGCACCAGATCGAATACCGAGAGCGCCAACACCCCGAGAAAGCCCAGCACCACGGCAGTGCTGCGCTTGCCATCGAGGCGGGTGGAGGCCTCCAGCCCGCTCACCACCACAAACTCCCGCCCCAACGATTTGTTGCGGGCAAACTGGGGGCCGGGGGCCAGCAGCAAGGTGTCACCGGCATGCAGCTCAATCTGGCCGAGGCCACCGGTAAGCTGGGTTTCGCCGCGGCGTACCGCCAGCACCACCGCATCGAAGTGGGTGCGAAATTCGGCATCCTTGATGGTCTGACCCACCAGCCGCGAGCTGTGGCTGACGATCACCTCCACCAGATGCTGGCCGTTGAGGCGGTGCTGGCCGTAGAGATCCAGCCCCTTCATCTCCTGCAACACGCCGACGCTCTCCACATCGCCGCAAAACAGCAGCACGTCCCCTTCGTGCAGCTCGTGTTCCGGCTGCACCGGGCAGATCACCTGATCGCCGCGAATGATTTCCGCCAGATAGAGGCTTTTCAGGCTGCGCAGGCCGTTCTCCTTGACGCTGCGCCCCGCCAGCGGCGAACCGGCGCCCACCTTGGCTTCGAGAAAGTAGCCGGATTCGCGGCTCATCTCGGTATCCTGCTCCGGCAGGTGACGTGCAAACAGCAGTACGGCCACCAGACCGGTCAGCAGGGTGCCCGCCCCCACCATAAAGAAGTCGAACATGCCGAGCGGCGGCGCCCCCATCTTGATGAGGAAACTGTTGACGATCAGGTTGGTGGAGGTGCCGATCAGGGTCAGCACCCCGCCAAAGGTGGCCGCGAAACACATGGGCAGCAGCAGCCGCGACGGCGCATGGTTGGGGTTGCGTTTGACCGCTCCCAGCATGGAGGCCACCACGGCAGTGTTATTGACGAAAGCCGACAGGAAAGCGGTGGAGAACCACACCTTCACCAGCACCTTGTTGAATGAACCTGTGCCCACCAGATTGGCGAACCAGCTCATGATGCGGGTCTTCTCCACCGCCAGCGACACCAGCAGCAACAGCACCAGCGTCAGCAGGGCACTGTTGGTGTAGCCCGCCGCCACGGCGTTGATATCCGCCAACCCGCTCAGGTAGGTGATGAGCACGGCGCCCGAGAAGAGCAGCGCCGGGCGGAGTTTGCCCTGGATCAGCAGGGCCACGAGAGCAGCCAGCAGACCCAGCACCAGGAATTGTTGCCAGGTCATGGGCTTACTCCTTGCTTGTGTCGTTACCGATGGCAAGGGCTTGCCAGTGCGGGAAGTGCTTGCGCACCAGCGCGTTGAGCTCGATCTCGAACTCGCTGTAATGCCCTTTTACCGCTTTGGCGGCCAAGCCTTCCACTATCATGCCGGCGCCGACGGTGACGTTGGTCAGCCGGTCGATCAGGATAAAGCTGCCGGTATCACGGATCTCCTGATACGGGTCGAACGCCACCGGGTCGGTGAGGCTCAGCTCGCACAGGCCGATCTCGTTGAGCTTGAGCTCGCTTGCGTCCAACTCATCCAGCTTGTTGATCTCGATGCGGTGGCGGATGGCCTCCACCTGACCGCGACTCTTCTTGGTGGCCAGTTTGACGTCGTAGACCCGACCCGGTTGCAGGGACTCCTCCCCCATCCAGACGATATGGGCCAGCAGATTCTGGGTCACTTGCGGCTGCTTGGCGGCATCCACCAGCAGGTCGCCGCGGCTGATGTCGATCTCGTCGGCGAAGGTGACGGTGATGGCCTGACCCGGCAGGGCGTACTCCAGATCGCCGTCGAAGGTGACGATGCGGGTCACTGTGCTCTCCTTGCCCGATGGCAGCACCGCCAGCTTGTCGCCGACCCGCAGGATGCCGGAGGCGAGCGTCCCCGCGAAGCCGCGAAAATCGAGGTTGGGGCGGTTCACATACTGCACCGGCAGGCGCACTGGGTGGCGCTCCAGCTCGCGCTCCACCTCGGCAGACTCCAGCAGAGCAAGCAGGGTTTCGCCCTGATACCAAGCCAGCTTGTCGCTCTGGTTGACCACGTTGTCACCGTCCAGCGCCGAAACCGGCACGATATGGATGGTGTCGACGCTGAGCTTTTTGGCGAACTCGCGGTAATCGGCGCTGATGCGCTCGAACACCTCTTGGCTGAACTCCACCAGATCCATCTTGTTGACCGCCACCACGAACTGCTTTATGCCGAGCAGGCTCGCGATAAAGCTGTGGCGGCGGGTCTGATCCAGCACCCCTTTGCGGGCGTCGATCAGAATGATGGCCAGATCGCAGGTGGAAGCGCCGGTGGCCATGTTGCGGGTGTACTGCTCGTGGCCTGGGGTATCCGAGATGATAAATTTGCGCTTGGCAGTGGAGAAGTAGCGGTAGGCCACGTCGATGGTGATGCCCTGCTCGCGCTCCGCCTGCAGGCCATCCACCAGCAGTGCCAGGTCCAGCTTCTCGCCGGTGGTGCCGAGCTTCTGGCTGTCGGACTCCAGCGCTTTGAGCTGATCTTCATAAATCTGCTGGGAGTCGTGCAGCAGGCGACCGATAAGGGTGCTCTTGCCGTCATCCACGCTGCCGCAGGTGAGAAAACGCAGCAGACTCTTGTGCTGCTGGGCGTGCAGATAGGCTTCAATGCCCTGTTCGGTGATGGCGGTCTGAATATGGCTGTTCATGCTGACGACTCCTTAGAAATATCCCTGACGCTTCTTCTGCTCCATGGAGCCGGCCTGATCGTGGTCAATCAGCCGCCCTTGCCGCTCGCTCGAGGTGGTGAGCAGCATCTCTTCAATAATTTCCGGCAAGGTGGTGGCATCGGATTCGATGGCCCCGGTGAGCGGGTAGCAGCCGAGGGTACGGAAACGCACCAGCTCCTGCTTCACCTCATCCTCGGCGGTCAGCGGCATGCGCTCGTCATCCACCATGATCTTGATGCCGTTGCGCTCCACCACCGGACGGTAAGCGGCGAAGTAGAGCGGCACTATGTCGATGTTCTCGAGATAGATGTATTGCCAGATATCCAGCTCGGTCCAGTTGGAGAGCGGGAACACCCGAATGCTCTCCCCCTTGTTGACCTGGCTGTTGTAGACGCGCCACAGCTCGGGGCGCTGGTTCTTCGGATCCCAGCGGTGAGACTTGTCACGGAAGGAGTAGACCCGCTCCTTGGCACGGGACTTCTCTTCGTCGCGGCGGGCACCGCCGAAGGCGGCATCGAAGCCATATTTGTTGAGCGCCTGCTTGAGCGCCTCGGTCTTCATGATGTCGGTGTGCTTGCCGCTGCCGTGGACGAAGGGGTTGATGCCCATGGCGAGCCCTTCCGGGTTCTTGTGGACGATCAGATCCAGCCCGTACTTTTTGGCGGTCTCGTCGCGGAACTTGATCATCTCCTTGAACTTCCAGTCGGTATCGACGTGGAGCAAGGGGAAGGGGATCTTGCCCGGATAGAAGGCCTTGCGGGCCAGATGCAGCATGACGGAGGAGTCCTTGCCGATGGAGTACATCATCACCGGGTTTTCAAATTCGGCAGCCACCTCGCGGATGATATGGATGCTCTCGGCTTCCAGCTGCTGCAAGTGCGTCAATCTTTCACGGTCCATGTTGGTCCTCGGGTCATTGCTTATGCGCCTGCTCGGGGCGCTGGGTGGTTCAGTGCGCGGCCGCACCAGCAGCCGCATCAAATATCTCTTTCCGGGTCAGGCCAGCTGCACCAGCTTGAGGTCGCAGCCATCGAGATCCGGGTCAGCGCGCTGCTGTTCGCCGCCCAGCTCTCCAAACCAGGCGAGCCGATCGCGCAGGGCAACCACTTCGCCGATGACGATAAGCGACGGGCTCACCGCCTGTTTGGCCAGCTCGGCCAAGTCGGCCAGCGTGCCGGTCAGCACCCGCTGGCGCGATGTGGTGCCGCGCTCGATGATGGCGATGGGGGTGGCTTGGCTTCGGCCGTGATCCACCAGCTGCTGCTGGATATGCTCGGAGCGCATCAGCCCCATATAGATGACCAGGGTCTGACTGGTGGCGGCGAGCTGCTGCCAGTCGGGCTCTTTGCCCTCTTTCTGGCAATGACCCGTGATAAAGACAGCGCTCTGGGCGTAATCACGGTGAGTGAGCGGAATGCCGGCATAGGCGGTGGCACCGGCAGCGGCCGTGATGCCGGGCACCACCGAGAAGGGGATACCTTCGTCGGCCAGCACTTCCAGCTCCTCGCCACCCCGGCCAAACATAAAGGGATCGCCCCCTTTAAGCCGCACCACCCGGTTGCCCGCCTTGGCGTACTCCACCAGCAGGCGATTGGTCTCCTCCTGCGGCACGCTGTGGGCGCCCGCCTTCTTGCCGACCGACACAAAAGTGGCATCGCGGCGCACCAGATCGAGGATCTCAGGCGAGACCAGCTGGTCGTAGAGCACCACTTCGGCCTGTTGAATCTGTTGCAGCGCCTTGAGGGTTAACAGGCCCGGATCACCGGGGCCCGCACCGACCAATACCACCTCGCCCACTTCGCTTTTCGCCTGATCTAGGCCATCGCTCAGCCACTGCTCGGCACCTGGCCAATCCTCTTTTTCAATCAGGCTGGCGAGGGTGTTGGAGGCAAAGGCGCGCTCCCAGAAGCGACGACGATCGGAAATGGAAGAGAGCACCCGCTTGGCCTTGTCACGGACCCGGCCGGAGAGCTCGGTAAGCCCGCCGAGATGGCGCGGCAGCAGGCTCTCCAGCCGCTCGCGCAACAGGCGCACCAGCACCGGTGCCTTGCCGCCGCTGGAGACCGCCACCATCAGCGGCGAGCGATCAATGATCGAGGGAAAGATAAAGCTGGAGCGCTTGGGGTCATCCACCACGTTGACGAACAGACCCAGCTGGTTGGCGCTCTGATAGACGAGGGCGTTGACTTCGAGATTGTCTGTAGCGGCAACGACCAGGATCTGGCCTGCCAGATGGGCCGGGGTGAAGCGCTCCGCCAGATGGGTGAAACGACCGGTGAACTCAGCAAATTCCGGTTCAAGCTCCGGGGAGACCAGGGTCAGCCGGGCACCGGCCGCCAGCAGCAGGCGCGCCTTGCGCAGGGCAACCTCGCCCCCGCCCACCAGCAGTACCGGGCGGCCTTCCAACTTGGCAAACATAGGTAAATAATCCATTTCGGCCCATCCCTCGGAACACGACTAATATGGGGCGACTATAGGCAGGGCAGCTTATCCCTCAAAATAATAAAAAATGCTTTTTAATGCGTTTTGGTAATTAGCAAACCCAATTCATGACAAAGGCATACAAAGTCACTTGTGGTACCTGACGCCAGACCATAGGCTAGGGACTGTGTTTCATAAGGAGCTAAATGATGAATGAATCATTGATTGTGCTAGGGATTTTCGTGTTCCTGGTGCTCGCCACCCTGAGCGCGGGCATCAAGATCGTGCCCCAGGGCTACAACTGGACGGTGGAGCGCTTCGGCCGCTACACCCGCACTCTGACCCCGGGCCTCAACCTGTTGATCCCCTACGTGGATCGGGTCGGCCACAAGATCATCATGATGGAGCAGGTGCTGGACATCCCGGCACAAGAGGTGATCTCCCGCGACAACGCCAACGTCACCATCGACGCCATCAGCTTCGTGCAGGTGGTGGATGCCCGCAAAGCGGGTTATGAGGTCAACGATCTCACCAGCGCCATCCGCAATCTCACCATGACCAATATGCGGACCGTGCTCGGCGCCATGGAGCTGGACGAGATGCTCTCCCAGCGCGACACCATCAACGAGAAGCTGCTGCGCACCATGGATGCCGCCACCGCCCCCTGGGGCATCAAGGTGACCCGCATCGAGATTAAAGATGTGCGCCCGCCGCTGGCACTGGTCGAGGCGATGAACGCCCAGATGAAGGCTGAGCGTCAGAAACGGGCCGAGGTGCTGGAGGCCGAAGGGGTGCGCCAGTCCAAGATCCTGAAAGCGGAAGGGGAGAAACAGTCCCAGATCCTCAAGGCCGAGGGTGAGCGTCAGGCCGCCTTCCTCGCCGCCGAAGCGCGGGAGCGGGCTGCCGAGGCAGAAGCCAAGGCGACTCATATGGTCTCCCAGGCAATTGCGGAAGGAGACCTGCAGGCCATCAACTACTTCGTAGCTCAGAAGTACACCGAGGCACTGGCCCGCATCGGTGAAGGCCCCAACAGCAAGATCATCATGATGCCGCTGGAAGCGGGCAGCCTGATTGGCTCGGTGGCTGGTATGGCCGAGCTGTTCAATAAAGATGGCAAGGGCAGCAAGTCATGACAGCCCTGTTAGAGGGGTTGACCCACTGGCACTGGCTGGGGCTCGGCTTCATTCTGCTGGCCATCGAGGTGCTCGGCTCGGTGGGCTTTTTGCTCTGGACCGGCATCGCCGCGCTGGAAGTGGGCCTGCTGCTGCTGATCTGGCCATTTGGCTGGCAGGCGCAGTTGCTGCTGTTTGCGGTGCAATCCCTGCTCACCACCTGGGCCTGGTGGCGCTGGCAGCACCAGCGCGATAACTCGGGTCAGGATGCCGCCAGCACCATCAACGAGCGGATGCAGAGCTATATGGGCCGCGAGCTGATCCTGCTGGATGATGTGACTCAGGGCACCAGTCGGGTGCATCTGGACGACACGGTCTGGACGGTGCGCTGCGACGAGTCGCTGCCTGCGGGCAGCAAAGTCAGGGTGGTCGGGGCCGACTCCCACATCCTGCTGGTTGAACCCCGCAACTGACGCAACTCTGCCGTCGAGTCATAAAAAAGCCCGCGATCGCTCGCGGGCTTTTGTCTCTCTGACAACTATTCAGGTACGCAGCCGATCGAGCTGACTGGCCAACGCCGTAGCCGCTTGCTCCAGCGCCTCGCTCAGTTGATGGCTGGAGCTGGCCTCCTGCCCGATCACGTTGGCGGTATCACCAATCCGCATCAAATTCTTGTTGATATCATCACTGACGGCACTCTGCTGCTCGGCGGCGGTAGCCACCTGACTGATGTGGTCATGGATCTGCTGGATCTGGGCCACCACCCGATTGAGTGCCTCGAACGCCTGCTCGGTTCCCTGCACCGTGGTAGTGGAGCGCTCGATGCCGGTATTCATCAGACGTTGACTGCTGCTCACCTCTGTTTGCAGGCTACCAATCAGCTGGCCAATCTCGTCGGTCGATTCACGGGTCTTGTTGGCCAGCGCCCGTACCTCATCCGCCACCACCGCAAAGCCACGGCCCATATCACCCGCTCGTGCCGCTTCGATGGCGGCGTTGAGGGCCAGCAGATTGGTCTGCTCGGCAATGGCGCGGATCACATCGAGGATCCTGCTGATATTGGTGCTGCGCTGGGCCACCAGCGCCACCGCCTTGTCCGCCTCATGCATATCGCCGACCAAAGTATGGATCTCGTTGCGGGCATTGCTGAGGGTCTGCTGTGCGGTATTGATGTGGTGTGTCGCCGCTTCCGACTCCTGCGCCGCCTGCTCGGCATAACCCGCCACGCTGACTGCCGTGGTGCTCATCTGATGCATGGCGCTCACCACGCTCTCCAGCTCCAGATTCTGCTCGTCCAGGCTGCTACGCATAGTGTCGGCGGTATGTTTCATCTCCCGCGCCTGCTGGTAGACCTGCTGACCGATCCCCTTGCTCATTTGCACCATGCCCCGCAGCTTGCCGAGAAAGGCATTGAGCTGGGCGCCCAGATCGATCAACTCCTGATGGGTGTCGATCTCCATCTGCTGGGTCAGGTCCCCCTCGTTGCTGGAGAGATGGCCCACATGGCGGCTGATAAGGGAAAGTGGCGCTGTGATGGTCTGAATAAACCAGACCAGCAAGCCCAGCACCAGCAAAGTGATCCCGCCCATGGCGATGATCTGCTGCCGCTGGGCATCCACCAGCAGGGTGCCCAGTTCATTGCTGATGGCGTGCGCCTTGCTCAGCGCCAGCGCCTTGGGCACCTTGATCATCAACCACCACTGGGTATTGGCTGCCTCAACACGAATGGGCTGATGAAGAATAAAGTCACTGTCGCTGCTGACCGGCTGACCGTCAGGCAGGGTCAGGCCCACCTCCTTGAGTGGACGGCCCAGCTTGTCGGCATAGCGGTTGCTGCCCACAATCAGCCCCATCTTGCTGACCAGGGTCACATCCGCCTTGTTGTCATAGAGGCTCTTGCCAAGGTTTTCAGCCAGTTGCTGGAAGATGGGCAGGTTCATATCCACCCCGGCCAGCCCGACAAACTTGCCGTCACGCAGCACGGGCACTGTCAGACTGGTCATCAGCATCTTGTTGCCCGGGCTGATTTCGTAGAGGTAGGGCTCCATCAGGCAGGGCTGGCGGGTATCGCGACCACAGAGATACCACTCGCTGTTGCGAATGCCAAACTCGTTGAGAGAGGTATCAAACTTGGCCTCGCTGGCAGCGGCGTCCACCGCCTGCTGAGCGACGGCCCCTCCCTGATCCTTGGTGAAATAGACCTCCAGACTCCCCTTGCCTGCCACCGAGTGGCTGGCCCCGCCCAGCCAGTTGCCATCCTCGCCATCATAGCCGTCCGGTTCAAACTGGGCATAAATGGAGCTGATCCCGCTCGCTTGCTGCAGGCTGCTGCCGAGCAGAGACTCCACTTGGGGCCGCGACAAGCGCAGTTCCGGTTTGGCCATACCGGCTTCAATCTGGGCGGTCACGGTCAGGGGGATCTGATAGGAGTTCTGCATCAGCGAGGCAATCTGGATAGCATAGCGCTCCGCCTGATACTGCAGGCTGCGGGAGACCTCCTCTTCCAGTGCATCGCTGGTCTGGGTCATCACCATGTTGCGAAGGGAGCTGAAAGAGGCCGATTGCAACAGGGTCATGGCCAGCCCGGTCAGCAGAAATAGCCCCATGGTAAGGCACAACAACTTGAACTTGAGGGAACGTTGCTTCATGCGACAACTCCTTATGGCAGAATAACAACGAATTACTTGAGTATATTCGCCCACTTGCGCTTCACCCGATTTGTTGATGGGTTTGTGGCAGGCTTCTGGTTATAATTTTTGCCTTCCCGAGCGTTGATGGAACTGTCGCAATGAGCAATGCACTGAGCAGTGTCCCGCCGGTAGTCGCGATGGACTACCCCTTTCCGGCCAAACCTCTTCCCCTGAGTGCCGAGCAGAGAACGACCTTGACCACAGAAATCAAGGCACTGCTCAAGGAGCGCAAGGCGGTACTGGTTGCCCACTACTACACGGATCCCGAGATCCAGGCGCTGGCCGAAGCCACCGGCGGTTTCGTCGGTGACTCGCTGGAGATGGCCCGCTTTGGTCGCGATCACGAGGCGCAGACCCTGATTGTCGCCGGGGTGCGCTTCATGGGGGAAACCTCCAAGATCCTGAGCCCCCACAAACGGGTGCTGATGCCGACTCTGGAGGCCGAATGCTCCCTCGATCTGGGCTGTCCCATCGAGCAGTTCTCCGCCTTCTGCGATGCCAATCCCGACCATACCGTGGTGGTCTATGCCAATACCTCGGCCGCCGTCAAAGCACGGGCTGACTGGGTGGTGACCTCCAGCATTGCGCTGGAGATCGTCGAACACCTCGACAGTCTGGGTCACAAGATCATCTGGGGCCCGGATCGCCATCTGGGCGCCTATATCGAGAAGAAGACCGGGGCGCAGATGCTGCGCTGGCAGGGCCACTGCATCGTCCACGACGAGTTCAAGGCCCGTGCCCTGCGCGAGCTGAAAGAGCAGAATCCGGATGCCGCCGTGCTGGTTCATCCGGAATCCCCCGCCTCGGTGATTGAGCTGGCCGATGCGGTCGGCTCCACCAGTCAACTGATCAAGGCAGCCAAAGAGCTGCCCCAGCAGAAACTGATCGTGGCGACCGATCGGGGCATCTTCTACAAGATGCAGCAGGCTTGTCCGGAGAAAGAGATGGTGGAAGCACCGACCGGTGGCGATGGCGCCACCTGCCGCAGCTGCGCCCACTGCCCCTGGATGGCGATGAACGGTCTGGTGGCGATCAAGGAAGCCCTCACCGACGGTGCCGAGCGCCACGAGATCCATGTCGACGAAGATCTGCGGGTCAAAGCCTTGATCCCCCTCGACCGGATGCTCAATTTCGCCGCCGAACTCAAGCTCAAGACTCAGGGCAACGCCTGATTGTCGCCGTCACGAGATGCAAAGAGGGCTCCCGCGGGAGCCCTCTTTATTTATCTGAACCTCATCCTGCTCAGATGATCACGGTGGAGAGGCTGTGCTCTTCATCCGGCGCAACGGTCACACCCGCCTCGCCAGCGATGGCTGCTTCGACGCAGAGCATGGTGCGATAGCCATCGTCGCTCATGTCGGCCATGGCGGTGGCCCCTTCCAGCCAGGGAGTCCAGACCACCACGCTGTCGTGGTTGCCACTGACAACCCGGATCTCGCGCTCACCATCCAGCACGCTCACCAGCGCCTCTGGCTGCCAGTAGACCCGATCCAGCGGCCCGCTCAGGGTCAATGCCCCCTGCTGCTTGGCATCCTGTCCGGTCAGCTTGTCGGCATAGGGCTCGCCCAGGCCGGTGACGCTTACCGCCTCTGGTGCGCTGATCTGCAAATAGGTGTGCAGCGCACCGCTATAGGTCAATGGCTGAGCACCTGTGTTGCGAGTGGTCAGCACCAGCGAAAGCTCTTTGCCCACCAGCACGTCCAGTTCCAGCTCGAAGGAGTGATCCCACAGGGCGCGGGTTGCATCGCTGTCGCGCAGGGAAAGATGAACAAGCGTGCCGTCAGCGTGATCGGAGACCCCGTCCAGCATCCAGAGGGTGGTACGGGCAAAACCGTGGGAGGGCTTGCCGCTACCGACGCGGGCGGGCGCCGGGCCAAACCAGGGCCAGCAGATCGGGATACCACCACGAACAGGCTTGCTGCCATCCAGCACCGCTTTATCGCTCAGCCAGATAGAGGCCGGCTCGCCATGACGCTGATAGCTGAGCACATGGGCGCCAAACAGGCTGATTTCTGCCTTGGCATAGTCGTTGTTGATGGTGAGAACCGGCAGACCGGCCGCATTGTTGGCAAGCTTGCAGCTGGCTGTCAGGGGACGAATGGATTGCATGTGGACTCCTGTCATCAGGGGAAACCGAAAAACAAAAAGGCGGCCAATGGCCGCCTTTTTCAAGCTACGCGATTGCGCATCCCAAATTACTTGGAGATGTGAGCGATCAGGTCCAGAACTTTGCTGGAGTAGCCCATTTCGTTGTCGTACCAGGATACAACTTTAACGAATTTGTCGTTCAGCTGGATACCAGCCTTGGCGTCGAATACGGAGGTCTGACGCTCACCCAGGAAGTCGGTAGATACAACTTCGTCTTCGGTGTAGCCCAGAACGCCTTTCATAGCGCCTTCGGAAGCAGCTTTCATCGCTTCGCAGATTTCTGCGTAGGTGGCAGCTTTCTTCAGGTTAACGGTCAGGTCAACAACAGACACGTCCGGAGTCGGAACACGGAAAGCCATACCGGTCAGCTTGCCTTTCAGTTCCGGGATAACTACGCCAACAGCTTTGGCTGCACCGGTAGAGGACGGGATGATGTTCTGAGCCGCACCGCGGCCACCGCGCCAGTCTTTGGCAGACGGACCATCAACGGTCTTCTGGGTAGCAGTGGTAGCGTGAACGGTGGTCATCAGGCCAGACTCGATACCGAAGGTATCGTTCAGAACCTTGGCGATCGGGGCCAGGCAGTTGGTGGTGCAGGAAGCGTTGGAAACGATGTCCTGGCCAGCGTAGGTAGAGTCGTTAACACCCATTACGAACATCGGGGTAGCGTCTTTGGACGGGCCAGTCAGAACAACTTTCTTGGCACCAGCAGCGATGTGCTTACGAGCAGTCTCGTCGGTCAGGAACAGACCGGTAGCTTCAGCAACAACGTCAACACCGATTTCGCCCCACTTCAGGTTGGCCGGGTCACGCTCAGCGGTAACACGTACGGTTTTGCCGTTTACAACCAGGTTGCCGTCTTTAACTTCAACGGTACCGTTGAAACGACCGTGAGTTGAATCGTACTTCAGCATGTAAGCCATGTAGTCAACATCGATCAGGTCGTTGATACCAACAACTTCGATGTCTGCACGCTCGCAAGCCAGACGGAATACGAAACGACCGATACGGCCAAAACCGTTAATACCTACTTTGATAGTCATATTTAGTTACCTAACTGTTCAGTAGTCAAAGAAAATTCCGCTTGTAAATTTACTAGAACTCTCCGGTGAGTCAACCAACATTCTGTCTGAAATTGCGCTATATCATGAAAAACTGTGAAATTAATTTTCTGTTTATGTAACTGATTACCACGTTTTGACGAAAAAAGTGCCAGGTCGTGGCATCGCGCAGATATCAACAATAGTGCCTACTCGGTCACACAACCATTCACAGAGATATGTAAAAATGTGCGCGGTTTAGCATGGCCAAAGAGCCACTGTTCAAGTACCACCCCATAAAAATCAAACAAAATAGTATAGATAGAATCCACAGCGGGAATTCTCAAACTATGACCACCCTGATTGAACAGCTGGCTGCCGCAAAAGGTATCGCCAGCGAGTATGTCGATGCCTGGGGCCACCCGGCCCAGGTATCAGAAGAGAGCAAGGCCGCCATGCTGGGCGCCATGGGCTACCGCGTCGATGACGAGGCCGCACTGGTGCAGCAGCTGGAAGAGGAGCATCGCCAGCACTGGCTGCGGGCGCTGGATCCTGTGATGGTGGTTCGCACCGGCGACGCCGTTACCCTTGAGGTTCGCCTCCCCATCGAATTCGTCAACGACGCCCTCACCTGGCAGCTCCAGCAGGAGCAGGGTGCGGTGCTGTCCGGTCAATTCACCCCCATCGAGGGTGAGCTGGTCGGCGTGGCCGAATTTGAAGAGATGGAGTGCCAGGCCTATCGTGTCACTCTGGATATGGCCCCGGAGCTGGGTTATCACCAGCTGGTGTTGCTGGAAGAGGGCAATGACGAACCACTGGCCACCATGCGCCTCATCGTCGCCCCCAAGGCCTGCTACAAACAGGCGCCGATTGCCGATGGCCGCAAGGTATGGGGTCCGAGCGTGCAGCTCTACTGCCTGCGCAGCCGCCACAACTGGGGTATCGGTGATTTCAGCGATCTGGGCCAACTGGTTGAGAAAGCCGCCGCCTGGGGTGCCCACTTCGTCGGCCTCAACCCCATCCACGCCCTCTATCCGGCCAATCCGGAGAGCGCCAGTCCCTACAGCCCCTCTTCCCGTCGCTGGCTCAACGTGGCCTATATCAATGTGGAAGCGGTGCCCGAATTCCAGCAGAGCGATCGCCTGAAGGCGGAAGTGGCAAGTCCTGCCTTCCAGCAACATCTGGCCGACCTGCGTGCCAAAGAGAACGTCGATTACACCGGCGTGATCCAGACCAAACTCGGCATGCTGCGTCAGGTGTTCGACGAAGCCAGCCTTGACGCCGAGCGTCAGGCTGCCTTTGATGCCTTCGTGGCCGCCGGTGGCGACAGCCTGCAACAGCAGGCAGCATTTGATGCCCTGCAGGCCCACTTCTATGCCAAAGGCGAAAATGCCTGGGGCTGGCCGGTATGGCCGCAGGAGCTGCGCGATTACCACAACCCTGCCGTTGCCGCCTGGATGGCTGAGCACCCGCAAGATGTCAACTTCTACCTCTATCTGCAGTTCCTGGCCGACGAGCAGCTGGCGCAAGCCGATGCCCGTGCCAAGGCTGCCGGCATGGTGATGGGGATCTACCGGGATCTGGCAGTGGGCGTCTCCGAAGGCTCCACCGAGATCTGGGCCAACCAGGATCTCTACTGCCCGAAAGCCTCGGTCGGTGCGCCGCCCGATATCCTCGGCCCGCTTGGTCAGAACTGGGGCCTGCCCCCGATGAACCCGAACAAGCTGTTTGAAGCGGCCTACCAGCCGATGGTGGACTTGTTCCGTGCCAACATGCGCTCCTGTGGCGCTCTGCGCATCGACCACGTGATGGCCTTGCTGCGCCTGTGGTGGGTACCGCCCGGAGCGTCCGCCGCCAAGGGCGCCTACATCTACTATCCGGTCAACGATCTGCTGGGCATTCTGGCCCTCGAATCCCACCGTAATCAGTGCCTGCTGATCGGCGAGGATCTGGGCACCGTGCCGGAGGGGATCGACGTGACTCTGAAAGAGAACGGCGTCCACTCCTACAAGGTGTTCTTCTTCGAGCGCTCCAAGGAAGATGGCGGCTTTATCTCTCCGGCGCACTACACCGAGCAGGCGATGTCGGCCCTGACCACCCACGACATGCCGACCCTCAAGGGCTTCTGGCATTGCGACGACCTGGCGCTCGGTCGTCAACTGGGGCTGTATCCGGATGAAGATGTTTTGAAGACTCTGTATGCTGATCGCCACCAGGCCAAACAGCGGATCCTCGACAGCTTGCATGCCCACAAGGTCATCTCTGACAACATCAGTCATGACGTGAACTGGGTCGGCATGAACACCGAACTCAACCACGGTCTGCAGATCCACATGTCCCGCGGCAGCTGCGCCCTATTCAGTACCCAGCTGGAAGACTGGCTGGAGATGGACAAGCCGGTCAACGTACCGGGCACCAGTTACGAATACCCCAACTGGCGCCGCAAGCTCTCCGCTGATCTGGAAGATATTTTTGCCAATGAGGCACTCAAGGCACTGGCTGGCAAGATGAGCCAAGCCCGTGATGAGGCCAGTCGTTGAGACGCTGTCTACCACAGCGCACTCACCTAAATCCACTCCGGCTTCGGCCGGAGTGGATGCTCTGTCATGAAAGGAAATCTCGATGCTCGTTGAACGTTTGGTTGCTGCCCGCTGTTCCGATCCCTTCTCTCACTTAGGCCTGCAGGCCAATCCGGATGGACCCGGCCTCAAACTGACCGCCTGGTTGCCTGATGCCCTCGAAGTTCGCGTCAAGGATCTCAAGTCGGGCAAAGTCGTTGCCACCCTGGCGCCCACCGATGAATCGGGTCTTTTTGAAACTGTTTTCACCCGCCGCAAAAACTCCTTCCCCTATCAGCTGATCGCCAGCTACCAAGATGCCACCACCGAGGTCATCGACCCCTATCAGTTTCAGGATGCCGCCTGGGCAGGCCTGGCCGAACTGACCGCCCAGCCGGAAAACCTCTATCACACCCTTGGCGCCCAGCTGCGCACCGTGGAGCATCTTGGCCAGCAGGTGGAGGGGGTGCGTTTCGCGGTCTATGCGCCGAGCGCCACCGCCGTGAGCCTCATCGGCGATTTCAACTTCTGGGATGGCCGCCGCCACCCGATGCAGCGTAGCCTGTGCGGTCACTGGGTGCTGTTTGTGCCGGGCCTCAAGGCCGGGGATCGCTACAAGTTCGAGCTCAAGGACCCCATGGGCAACCGGCTGCCCCACAAGAGCGACCCTGTCGGTTTCTACTGCGAGCAGTATCCGTCGTTCGCCTCCGTGGTCTATGACCACGCCCAGTACCAGTGGCATGATGCCGAGTGGATTGCCAGCCAGCACAACGACAAGCGCGAGCAGCCGCTCTCCATCTATGAGCTCCATGTCGGCTCCTGGAAGCGCCACCCCAACGGCGACAGCCTGAGCTGGCGCGAGCTGGCAGTGGAGCTGGTCGCCTACGTCAAGGAGATGGAGTACACCCACATCGAGCTGCTGCCGGTCTCCGAGCACCCCTTCAGCGGCTCCTGGGGCTACCAGCCGGTGGGAATGTTCTCCCCTACCAGCCGCTACGGCACCGCTGATGATTTCAAATACTTCGTCGACCAGTGCCACCAGGCTGGCATCGGCATCATTCTGGACTGGGTGCCCGCCCACTTCCCGTCCGATGCCCACGGCCTGGCCCGTTTCGACGGTACCCCGCTTTACGAATATGAAGATCCGCGCCGTGGCTGGCACCCGGACTGGAACTCCTACATCTATGACTTCGGCCGCGACACAGTGCGCCAGTTCCTGGTGGCGAGCGCCCTGTTCTGGCTCGACAAGTTCCACATCGACGGCCTGCGGGTGGATGCGGTCGCCTCCATGCTCTATCTGGATTACTCCCGCAACGCCGGTGAGTGGGTACCGAACGTCGATGGCGGCAACCACAACTACGAGGCGATCAGCCTGCTCAAGTGGACCAACGAGGAGGTCTACGGCAAGTATCCCCACGCCATGACCATAGCCGAAGAGTCCACCGCCTTTGCCGGCGTCTCCCGCCCCACCTTCCTCGGCGGCCTCGGATTTGGCTTCAAGTGGAACATGGGCTGGATGCACGACACCCTCACCTACATGCAGAAAGAGCCGATCCACCGTCGCTACCACCACAACGACATGACCTTCTCCATGGTTTACCACTATGACGAGAACTTCATCCTGTCGCTCTCCCACGACGAGGTGGTGCACGGCAAGCACTCCATGCTCTACAAGATGCCGGGCGACGAGTGGCAGCAAGCCGCCAACCTGCGCGCCTACATGGGCTTCATGTACGCCCACCCGGGCAAGAAGCTCAACTTCATGGGCACCGAGATCGCCCAGAGCAACGAGTGGAACCACGACGCCCAGCTGCCGTGGCATCTGCTGCAATATCCCAAGCATGCCGGTCAGCAGCGGCTGATCCACGATCTCAACCACCTCTACCGTCATGAGCCTGCCTTGTATCAGGCCGATTATGAGCAGACCGGCTTCCGCTGGCTGGATCACAACGATGCAGACAACAGTATCTTTGCCTGGCTGCGGGCGGACAAAGAGGGCAAGCAGGCTATTGTGGTGGCTTGCAACTTCACCCCGGTGCCCCGCATCGAATATCGGATCGGCGTCCCTGCGGCGGGCCACTATCGGGTGGTGCTCAACACCGACAGCGAGTATTACTGGGGCAGTAACTATGATGTAGGTCTGGTGTTCGCTGCCGAGCCGACCCCCTGGCAGGGGATGGCACACAGCATAGTGCTGGATCTGCCGCCGCTGGCGACCTTGTTTATCAAACAGGAGTCTTGATGCTTGTAATGGAAAAAGGGGTGGGCCACCCACTGGGGGCCCGCCTTGACGAGAACGGTTGCCACTTCTGCGTCTGGGCCCCCCAGTCGGACAAGGTGGAGATCTGCCTGTACGACGAGCAGGAGCAGGAGCTGGCGCGCCTCGAGCTGCCCGGCCGCCGTGGCCAGTATCGCTTTGGCTACGTGCGCGGCGTAAAGGCCGGTCAGCGCTACGGCTATCGGGTCTATGGCACCCCGCAGGAGGGGATGCTGTTCGATCCGCAAAAACTGCTGATCGACCCCTACGCCAAGGCGCTCAGTCGTCCCACCTACTGGGATGAAGCCCTCTATCAGGGGGACAGTGCCGGGATGATTGCCAAATCGGTGGTGGTGGATGACAGTTTTGACTGGCAAGGGGTTGGTAAACCCGGGATCAGCCCGGCCCGCACCATTATCTACGAGACCCACGTCAAGGGCTTTACCAAGCAGCACCCTGGGATCCCTAAGGAGCTGCAAGGCACCTACCTTGGCATCAGCCATCCGCTGATCATCGAGCATATGAAGAGTCTGGGGATCACCTCAGTGCAGCTGATGCCGGTGGCCGCCTTCATGTCGGAACCGCGACTGGAGCAGCTGGGACTGACCAACTACTGGGGCTACAACCCCATCGCCTTCTTCGCCCCGGAGCCGCGCTACAGCACCCGAGCAGACGAGGCGGTGACCGAGTTCAAGACCATGGTGCGCGAGCTGCACCGGGCCGGTCTCGAGGTGATCCTGGATGTGGTCTACAACCACACTGCCGCCTCTGGCTTCGACGGCCCTACTCTCTCGTTCAAGGGCTTTGACAACGCCGGTTACTACGCCTTCGAAGCGGGCCCCCACGGCCCGGACTACACCCGTCACGCCAACGTGACCGGCTGTGGCAACAGCGTCAATCTGGATCACCCCAACACCCTGCGGCTGGTGCTCGATGCCCTGCGTTACTGGGTCACCGAGATGCAGGTGGACGGCTTCCGTTTCGATCTGGCGGTGACACTGGCGAGGGAAGCGGGGGAGTTCGAGCCCATGGGCGCCTTCTTCAAGGCCGTGATGGCCGACCCTGTGCTGTCACAGGTCAAGCTCATCGCAGAACCCTGGGACATCGGTCCCTTCGGCTACCGGCTGGGTCAATTCCCGAGCCAGTGGCAGGAGATCAACGACCGCTACCGCGACACGGTGCGCGCCTTCTGGCGCGGTGATGCGGGCAAGATGGGGGACTTTGCCACCCGCTTGGTAGGCTCGCGGGATATCTTCCCGAAGAACTGGCGCTCCCCCCACACCAGCGTCAACTACCTCTGCTATCACGACGGTTTCACCCTGGAGGATCTGGTCTCCTACAACCAGCGCCACAATCAGGCCAACGGTGAAGACAATCGGGATGGCCACGGCAACAACCTCTCCTATAACCATGGGGTAGAGGGGCCGACCCTGGATCCGCGGGTCAACAGCCTGCGCCAGCAGCAGAAGCGCAATCTGATTGCCACCCTGCTACTCTCCCAAGGCACTCCCCACTTCCTCGCCGGCGACGAGATGGGCCGCAGCCAGCTTGGCAACAACAACGCCTACTGTCAGGACAACCAGATCAGCTGGGTCAACTGGCAGTGGCGACCGGAGGATGAGCGGCTGTTCGCCTTCACCCAGCAGATGATGGCGCTGCGGGCGGAGTCGTGCGTCTTCTCCAACCTGCAACTGAGCGACGACAGCTGGAATGGCACCCCGTCCAGCTGCCATCAGGTCAACTGGTATCACCCGGACGGCCACCAGCTCACCGATCAGGATTGGCACGCCCCCATGGGGCAGGCGTTCGCCATGGATATCGGCATGATCAACTGTGTTGGCGAGCGCTGGTACGTGCTGTTCAACGCCAGCGATTATGATATCCAGTTCCGCCTGCCGCCGCCGGGGGAAGGGCTGGAGTGGATCCAGACCATCGACACCGCCACCAACGATGGGCTGCCCTTCCTGCCCGATGACATCAAACGGCAGGTAGCGGTCGGCCGGGCCCACTCCCTCAAACTGCTGGAGCGGGTGGCGCTGGCCAGCACGGCGGAGGATGCCCAACCACCGCAGCAGGAAATTCTCCCTGCATCCGGTAAGGAGATGGTTGCCACCTCGATCACAGATACAGGTAAAGCATAAGAGGCATGCTGGAGTCAGCTTTACGGAGCCGCTATGCTGGGCTCCGGTATGGATGGCAAGGAGTCGGTATGAGCAGTAACAATCCGGAACAGTGGCGCAGCAAACTGACCGCCGAGCAGTTTCACGTCTGCTGGGAGAAGGGCACCGAACGCCCCTACAGCGGCGCCCTGCTCCACAATCGCAAGAGCGGCGACTACCTCTGTGTCTGCTGCAAGAGCGTGCTGTTTCACTCAGGAGCCAAGTTCGATTCCGGCTGCGGCTGGCCCTCGTTCGACAAGGCCATCGAGGGGACGGTTGAGTACACCGAAGACAACAGCCACGGCATGAAGCGGGTGGAGATCACCTGCCGCCAGTGCGGCTCTCACCTCGGTCACGTCTTCCCCGATGGACCGACCGAGACCGGTCAGCGCTACTGCGTCAACAGCCTGAGTCTGGATTTCGATCCCGACGCTTAAGCGGCTGACCCATTGCAATAAAAACGGCGCCTCCACTATGGAGGCGCCGTTTTTTTATCGGGATTTAACCGCATTCACGCCAGCAGGATAGCAGCCATCACCAACAGGGCCGCGATGGCCGGCACCGGCAACTTCAACACCCGCAGCAGATAAAAGCCGATAACGGCCAGCGCCAGATCTCTCGGAACCAGCACTGCACTCTGCCACACCGGCTGATAGAGGGCCGCCAGCAACAAGCCCACTACGGCAGCATTGATGCCGGTGACGGCCCCCGCCAGACGGGGACGGGCCAGCCACTGTTGCCAGCAGGGGCCCACCGCCCAGAGCAGCAGAAAACCGGGTGCAAAGAGCGCCAGGGTCGCCGACAGGGCCCCAATCATCGGCATCTCGGGCTGCAACTGGGCGCCAAGATAGGTGGCAAGGGTAAACATGGGGCCCGGCACCAACTGAGCCAGGCTGTAACCGGTCAGAAACTGCTGCTCGTTGAGAGTGTGTCCCACGCTCTCTTGCAGTAGCGGCAGCACCACATGGCCACCGCCAAACACCAGACTACCTGCGCGATAGAAGTCGGCAACCAGCTGACCAAGCGGACTACCGAGCAGCGGCAGACCGATAAAAAGGATGCCAAACAGCAGCAGGGTCGGCCAATGAGGCTGACTGGCAGCGGCAGCAGGCAGCTCGGCGGTGGCAGGGCGACTACCCGCCCCGCGCTGGCTGCGGGCGCAGATCAGCGCCGCTCCCGCCAGCATCAACAGTTGAGTCATCAGACCGGGCTGCCACCAGAGTGCAGCAGCGGTCACCACCATGATCCCTTGGGTCATTCCCGTGGCACAGAACTGACGACTCATGGTGAGCACCGCATCGGCCACCACGATGAGCGCCAGCAGCTTGAGGCCGTGCAGCGCCGCATCAAGCCACAGATTGCTGCCCAGCTGACCGATACCGATCGCGGCCGCCAGTAGCAGCAGAAATGAGGGCAGCGTGAAGCCGACAAACGCAGAGAGCGCCCCGCCCAGACCGGCGCGATGACGACCGATGGCGAAACCAAGCTGGCTGGAGGCGGGCCCCGGCAGCAGCTGGCACAGCGCCAGCAGGCGGGCAAACTCGGCCTGTGTCAGCCAGCCGAGCCGCTGGACGAAGGTACGCTGGAAATAGCCGATATGAGCGGCCGGGCCGCCAAAACTGATGCATCCCAGCCATAAAAACTGAATAAATACCTGTCCCACGCTCTTCTCCCTCATCCCTCTTCTCCCGATGGAGAGGGGATATTATGACAGCGCGATGATCGTTTTATGACAATCAGGCTGATTCGGCCGACACCATGGGCATATCACCCGGCAAATAGCAGCGTCCCGCCAGCCAGCAAGCAATGGACTGGCGGCTGGCGTCGAAATGGGGCTCGGGCAACTCGCGCGGATCGCACCAGACCCAGCCTTCGCACTTCTCCGGCTCCAGCAGTTGCGGTTCGCCATCGGCTCGGGCGTGCAGCGTCACCGAGATATAGTGCAGCCCGCTCTCGCGCCAGGTCTCCAGATTGTTGGTCACCGCTACCACCTCGGGCCCGTGGATCTCAAGTCCGGTCTCCTCGGCCACCTCGCGGATCGCCGCCGACTCGAAGCTCTCCCCCAACTCCAGATGACCACCCGGGATCGACCAGTAGGGGGCATGGCTCCCTTTGCGTTTGCCAAGCAGCACCTGGTCTTGGGCGTTGGTCAGGATGACGCCGACCCCGACGCGGGGATAGAGAGTGGACATGAAAACGCTCCTTCAATCAGGCAATAAAACGGCCCCACCATAGGCCCAAGGAGGGTACAGGGCAAGCCCCGGCTGCACGGCACCTGCGGCCGTCAGTGGTCCCCCCCTTGCCCCTTAACCGGTTATCACTGATGCTGGGGAGTGAAGGCCGGATGGAGAGGTCATCCCAATCCTCTCAGTCCCCCATTACCCCGAGGAGTCCGCCATGAAAAAATTGCTCCCCCTGTGCGCCCTGCTGCTCACGGCTTGCCAAACCACGCAGCCCCCCAACTCGCTCGCCATCGATGATGCTGACGCCTGGCAGGCCATTTGCAAAGATGGCACCCGGGTTCGCGCCGTGGTAGCAGAGGGGATCTGTGGGGATCATCGCGGGGTAGCCATGTGGACGAATAAGCCAAGAGCTGAACGGATGGCAGGAGAAGCCGCCAAATAGTGTGATCCAGACACCATAAAATGACACTGCCGGCCAATTGGCCGGATTTTTTCGCGATCTCGCCAGCACTTTGCCACCTTGTTCATGGTGCGCTCAGTTTTCTGTTCCCATACTGGCCCTACAGTTCCAAAAGAGGAGAGACAAGATGCAAACATCCATCGTCGGGCTCTCCATTCTGTGGGGGCTAGCCAGTTTTGGTGTTCAGGGGGATTTCATCGAGAGCCGTGATTCCGTTGCGCCATCCTGGCAAGCCGAGTCCAGAGTGGAGATGGAAGGTTATCTGATTGAATCGCTTGGCGAAGATCGCTGGCTGTTCGACAACGGCAGCGAGAGCCTGCTGGTCTCCCTGCCCGAGGGGCAGTGGGTGCCGACCGGCGAGCGACTGCGAGTCAGCGGCGAACCGCAGCAGGAGCAGAGCGGCTGGCTGCTGCAGGTGGAAGACATCAGCCAGGTCAGCGTCTGACCACAGCAGTCACCCCGTCACCGCGACAGCTAACCCAGACCCGATAACCACGACCGAATAACCAAGAGCGAATAGCAAAAGAGGAGGCCACTGGCCTCCTCTTTCTGTTTCTATTAAGCGGTTTGCGCAGCCTCAACCCAGATGATTGAGCGGCAGCGCCGTCTTGTGCTTGATGCGGCGCAGCACGAAGCTGGAGCGCACACCGGTCACCCCCGGAATATGGGTCAGTTTGTCCAGCAGGAAGTGCTGGTAGTGCTCCATGTCGCGCACCACCACCTTGAGCTGGTAGTCGGCATCATTACCGGTGATGAGATCACACTCCAGCACTTCCGGCAGCTCGCTGATGGCACGGTCGAAATTCTCGAACCGCTCGGGCGTATGTCTGTCCATGGAAATGTGAATGTAGGCGGTGAGGGTGAGGCCAAGCTGGCGGGCGTTGAGCAGAGTAACGTGGGTGTCGATGAGACCGGCATCCTCCAGCGCCTTGACCCGGCGGGAGCAGGGGGACGGGGAGAGCCCGACCAGCTCGGCCAGTTCCAGATTGCTGATGCGGCCATTCTCCTGCATCAGCTCGAGAATATGTCTGTCTATGCGATCAAGTTTCAGCATTTACCCTTCCTCGTTGCAATGACTAATCCACTTTTCCTAGATTAAGGGTGAACTATTGCAAAAACAACCGAAATAAGTGGTCACTTTGCAACCACTCACCGGCACGGGAGGGATACTATGGTTACATCTTCCGGTGGCGAAGCAGATACCTGACCGGGTCTCTGCGGTGAAGGACCTTACCGGGTCAAGAGCCCCATCAGCCGTCTTACCTTATCGGGAAACGACGGGCTGGAACGAGAGAACCCCCTCCCCGAAGGCAACAAAGCAGGCATCCCGGCGCCTGCTTTGTTGTTTTTGGGCGTTTGACGAAATCAGAGCGCAGGCGGCGTGATGCGATAGAGGCAGCGATGCGCCCCCTCCAGCAGATATTGCTCCCGCTCCACCGTCGCCGGCGCCAGCAGCTGGCGAAACAGCGCCAGTTCGCTGCGACAGAAACCGCGGCAGGTACGCGCTGCCGCACAGATGGGGCAGTGGCTCTCCCACAGCAGCCAACTGCCATCCTCTTCGCGAAGGATCTCCGCCATATAGCCCTCGCGAGTACGCAGCTCCTTGAGCGCCGCCAACCGGCCAGATAAGCCATGGGACCCCAGCGCCTCCTGATAGCGAGCAAGCATCTGCTGCTCCCGCTGCTGGATCAGCCGCTCCATCCCCTCCTCGCCAAACAGCTCGCGCACGTTGTCGATCAGCTGCACGGTCAGGTCGCTATGGCTATCGGGGAAGCGCTGCCAAGCCTGCTCGGTGAGCTGCCACAGCCGCACGGGACGACCGCGCCCGCGCGCCTCGTCGCTGAATGTGACCCACCCCTCCTGCTCCAGTGCGAACAGGTGCTGGCGGGCGCCCATGGAGGTCATCTGCAACTGCTCCCCCAGCGCGGCGGCGCTCTGCGGGCCATGGCTCTTGAGCAGAAACAGGATCTTGTCGGTGCTTGCGTTCATGATCTCATTATGGGGAGCCACCTTTATTAAATCAATAATTCACTTTACTTAATCCCGTCTATGAACCAGCATAAATAAACCAATAACTTTACTTAATGGGTGAGGCATGGAGAAACACGAGCACAAAAATCCCCTCTGGGTGCTGGTCATGACGGTCACGCTGGCAGTTGCAGGCTTCAGTCTCCCCTCCCCGGTGTTGGCTCCTTTGCTGCTGGAGCCGGCCCACGGCATGCTGACGCCGGAAGCCTCCGACTGGAGCCGCAAGGTGTGGCTGGGGGTCATCATGGGGCTCTATCCGCTGTTCCAGCTGGTGGGCAGCCCCTGGCTCGGTCGCCTCTCCGACCGCTATGGCCGCAAGCCACTGCTGTTGCTCTCGCTGGCGGGGGTACTGGCAGGCTATGCCCTGATGGCACTCGGTATCGCCTGGCGCTCCCTCCCCCTGTTGCTGCTCAGCCGGATTGTGGAGGGGCTGTGCAACGGCAACATCGCCATCGTGCAGGCGATGGCGGCAGATCTCGCCGGCAAGGAGCACAAGGCGCGCAGCTTCGCCTGGATCAACATCGGCATGAATCTGGGCTGGGTAGTGGGGCCGATGCTCGGGGGCTACGCCGCGGTGATCTCGGGGGATTACAGTCTGGCTGCCTGGCTGGCGGTAGGAATGACCCTGCTCAACCTGCTACTGGTCTACTGGCTGATCCCCTATCGTCCGCCGGTGGCGGCCACCCGTCAGGCTGTGACCCTCTCCAGCCGCCAGCTATTGCTGCAACCGGCCCTGCTGCCCTACTTCGCACTCACCCTGATCAGCTATGGCGCCGTGCAGCTCTATTTCACCTACTTCAATATCTGGCTGGTGGAGAGGCTGGCCTGGGATCCGGCCCAGCTGGCGCAGGCGGCGGTGCTGGTGAGCCTGCCCATGATGGCGGGCTCCTGGCTCGGCTCCCGCATCGCCCGTCACTGGCGCGGCAGCTCCCTCGGCATTGTCGGCCATCTGGTGATGGCGAGCGGCATGCTGCTCTTTATCCTGCCCGTGCACTGGTGGGGACTGGCGCTTACCTTCGTTCCCGCTGGCATCGGCATGAGTCTGGGGGAGCTGGCCACCTCGGTGGCGATCTCCAACCGCAGTCACCCGGAGCAGCAGGGGCAGGCGATGGGGCTCTACCGCGCCCTCGCCGTAAGTAGCGAGATCCTGGCGGTGCTGCTCGGCAGTCTGGTGCTGCTGGCCAGTACCGAGTGGCCCTTCTATCTCGCCACCCTCTGCTCCCTTGCCAGTGCCGCCGGTTTCTATCTGCTGCGCCGCCGTGCCGACCGTCGTCAACAGCTGGCAAGCTGCACCTGAGCCACGAAGGGATCACAGTTCGGCGCTTCGGCCGCGGGCAAGACTTGCATCGGGGCGCCGGGTCTGGGACGGTAAAGCTCTTTGCGGATTTGTTCGATGCTGGAGGAGCTATGAGTGAGTACAAGGCCATCGCGCTCGATATGGATGGCACCCTGCTGACCCGGGATCACAAGATCTCGTCGGCCACCCGGGCAGCCCTGGCGCAGGCCCGCGCCCACGGCATCAAGGTGCTGCTGGTCACGGGGCGCCACTACATGACGGCACGCCCCTTCCACCACGAGCTGGCCCTCGATACCCCCCTCATCTGCAGCAACGGCGCCTATCTCTATGATCCGGTGCAGAACCGGATCATCAGCGGCGACCCGCTGGCGGTCGCCCCGCTTACCGAGCTGCTGGCCGCGGTCGAGGCGCAGCAGATGGGCGCCCTGTTCCACCTGAGCGAGGGCATTGGCTACATCGGCTGTGAAGAGCATGTCACTCGCATCCGCCACTGGTCGGCCAATCAGCCGGACCACCTCAAGATCGCCCTCCACCCGGTCGAGGTGCTGGCAGGCTGGCTCGACAACCCGGTCTGGAAGCTGGAGCTGTTCAATCAGGATCCGGCGCGCCTGCACACCTTTATGGGCGAGGTGGTCGAGCAGATGCCCTTTACCCGTGACTGGGCGGCCCCCTATGCGGTGGAGCTGGTACAGCCCGGTTGCAGCAAGGGCAACCGGCTTGCCCAGTGGGCAGCCAGCGAAGGGATTGCGATGGATCAGGTGGTGGCGTTTGGTGACAACAACAACGACATCAGCATGTTCGAGCAGGTGGGGCTGGCGGTGGCCATGGGCAATGCGGCCCCGCAGATCCAGAGTCATGCCCATCGGGTCACGGCCGACCACAACGAAGATGGCATCGCACTGGCGTTGCAGCGCTGGGTACTGCCCTGATCTGACAGGATGCAACATGGCCAGCACACGGGCTGGCCATGAAGAGAGGGATTAACCGCCGAAGGAGAACTGGATCACCCGATCCGGATAGCGCAGACGGTTGTACTCCCGGCGCAGGGATTCGTAGTGGCGAATGGCCCGATCGCGCTTGGCGCGGTAGTAGTCGCGCTGTTCCGTGTTGGTTTCGTTGCGGATGCTGCGCTCCAGCGTATCGATATCACGCTCGGTACGCTCCAGCTCGTCGCTGATCTCCCGCAGGCGGGCAGCCAGTTTGTACTCTTCGTAGCCACGCTGATACTGCTTGAGGAAGCTGGCATCATTGGGGCATACCCCCAGATAGGCCTGCCCCTCCTTGCCCTTGCTGTAAGCCAGCTCGGGAATGCAGTAGAGCTCCAGCCCCTTGTCGTAGCCCCGTTTCCACTCGGCTTCATCCACTTTGAGGCCATATTCGCTGCAAGACGAAACGTAATCGCGGGTCGCCTGACGGGTTTTGCCTTCCGATCCATCCTGATAACCCAGGTTGTACCAGCTCATGGTGCGGCACTCATCTTCTGACAGGGCACTGCATCCCGCCAGCAATACCGGCAGGGTCAGCAACAGGATTTTGGGGGACATGAACAGACTCCGGAAAAGATAGTGACCGGCATTCTAGAGAGGATAAAAGGCCATAACAAGGGATGCGCCCCCGCGTGGTCTGGTGCGGTTTATTTGATATTTTTGTCACTATTCAACGCCGTGCCAGACGGGCAGCCAACCCGCTTTCCTTGTTATCAGGTGCAAGGTAAACTGCGCCATCTTTTAACTGGCGCGCAACAAAAACAATGAAAGTCCTGATCGTCGATTACCGCTCACCCGATGCGGCCCAACGCTTCACCGAATCCCTGCGAACCACCGGCTTTGGCGTGCTGACCAACCACCCCATTCCGAAAGAGCTGGTGCAGTCCATCTACGACAACTGGTATCGCTTCTTCATGAGCGAGCAGAAGCAGGATTTCCTGTTCAACCGCGAGACTCAGGATGGCTACTTCCCCCCCTCGGTCTCCGAGGTGGCCAAGGGCCATAGCCAGAAAGACATCAAGGAGTACTTCCACATCTACCCCTGGGGCCAGATGCCGGAAGAGCTGAAGGAGCAGGCGATGGAGTACTATCGTCTGGCCAACGGTCTGGCCGCCGAGCTGCTGGGCTGGGTCGAGCAGTACACCCCGGCCGATATCGCCGCTCACTACAGCTGCCCCCTCTCCTCGATGATCGAAGAGAGCCAGAAGACCCTGCTGCGGGTGCTGCACTATCCGCCGTTCGATGGCACCGAGGAGCCGGGCGCCATCCGCGCCGCCGCCCACGAAGATATCAACCTGCTCACCATTCTGCCCGCCGCCAACGAACCGGGGCTGCAGGTGAAGGGTTCCGACGGCGAATGGATGGATGTGCCGTGCGACTTTGGCACCCTCATCATCAACATCGGCGACATGCTGCAGGAGGCCTCTCGCGGCTACTACCCTTCCACCACTCACCGCGTCATCAACCCGACCGGTGGCAGCGCAGCCAAGTCGCGTATCTCCCTGCCGCTGTTCCTCCATCCGCGCCCGGATGTAGTGCTCTCCGAGCGTCATACCGCCCACAGCTACCTGATGGAGCGGCTGCGGGAGCTCGGGGTGATCTAGTCCGCCGACGAGCAGTTGTCAGAGACCAAGCCGGAGCAATCTCGCTCCGGTTTTTATTTGGTGGCAGGATTGGGCAATAAACAGAATTAAATTAGCCAATCATGCCAATAAATCGCATTTACACCTGATAACCGTCGTAGTGATTGCGCCGTGACCTCCGTAACATGAGCGCCATTCTGCCCCTGCCAAGGGGCGCTCGATTGGAGTTCTTATGAAGCAGTCCCAATGGTCATCCCGACTCGGCTACATCCTTGCCGCAGCGGGTTCCGCGGTCGGTATCGGCGCAATCTGGAAATTCCCCTACGTCACCGCCGTCAACGGCGGCGGCGCCTTCCTGCTGGTCTTTCTGCTGTTCAGCTTCACCCTGGGGGTTGCGGTACTGATGGGGGAGACCCTGCTCGGCAGCATGAGTCGCCGCGGGGTAGTCGGTGCCTTCTCCGATCTGCTCGGCAAACAGTGGCGCTGGGTTGGGGTAATGGGGGTGATCTCTACCCTGCTCATCTACTGCTTCTACAGCGTGGTGGGCGGCTGGACCCTGGGTTATACCAGCATGGCCATCTCAGGCCAGCTCAACCATGGCGATGCGGCGGCTCTCACCGCCCGCTTCAATGACTATGTCAGCGGTGACGTCTGGCCAATCCTCACTCACCTGCTGTTTGCCGCCCTCACCTGGATGGTGGTGCAAGGGGGCATTCAGAAAGGGGTGGAGCGCACTCTGCGCTGGATGATGCCGGCCCTGTTCCTGATGATCCTGATGCTGGTCGCCTTTGGCCTCACCCTGCCCAATGCGATGGCGGGAGTACGTCACTTCCTGATGCCCGACTTCAGCAAGCTGGGGATGTCTGGCGTGCTCGATGCCATGGGACTGGCCTTCTTCTCCCTCTCCATCGGTCTGGGCATCCACACCACCTACGGCGCCTATCTGCCGACCAGCGAAGGGGTTGGTCGCTCCAGCCTCTGGGTGGTGCTGCTGGCCAGCATGGTGGCAGTGCTGGCGGGTTTGATGATCTTCCCGGTGCTGGCCTCGACCGGTATCGACCCGGCCTCCGGCCCCGGTCTCACCTTTATGACCATGCCGGCGGTATTTCAGCTGCTGCCCTTCGGTCAGGTGCTTGAGGTGATCTTCTTCGCCCTGCTGGTCTTTGCCGCGCTCTCCTCGGCCATCTCCCTGCTGGAGCATTTGCAGTGCTTCCTGTGCGAGACCTGGGGTTGGTCACGCCGCACGGCCTGCAGCGCCATCACTGGATTCGTCATGGTTAGCGGTGTTCCGGTCAGCCTGTCGTTTGGCCCGCTGCAACACGCAACCCTGTTTGGCAAAACCATCTTCGAGCTGCTGGACTTTGTCACCTCCAACCTGATGATGCCGCTGTTCGGCCTGATGCTGACGCTGCTGCTGGGCTGGAAGCTGGGACGCAAGGCGCTGCCGCAGGGGATTGCCAGCCACTGGCATCACTTGCTGATGAACTGCTGGCGCTGGATTGCCCCCTTGCTGATCGGCGGGATCTTGATTCGCGGTCTGGTGTGACAGTTACTCTTCGCGGGTGGGCTCATCGGCCCGCCCCTGGGCGGCTCTGACGGCCTCCAGGGCATGCTGCCAGCGGGTGATCTCGGCATCATCCGTTCCCTTGGAGAAGACGATATAGAGACCGGCCTGATGGAGCAGCACGCCACTGCTGACGATGCTGCGCCGGGATAACCCCATCTTGTCGAGGGTGGCCTCCATCACCAGCTCCGCCATCGGCAAGGCATCGATCTTGCCCAGCATCAGCCGCTCTATCGCCTCCCCGACTGTCTTGTAGCGCACCAGATTGGTGTAGCCCTCATGGGTCAGCCGCACGTCATCGGCATTACCCAGCACGACCCCCACTCTGGGCAGATCCCGCAGCTGTGCCAGCGAGGTCAGCGGGTGGCGACTATCCGGCGCCTGATAGATAAAGACCCGATTGATAAAGAGCGGGCCAACCCATTTGAAATGGGACTCCCGCTCCGGGAGCCGCTGTACCACGAACAGTCCATAGCCGGGCTCGACCCGTGCCAGCGCCAGCGCCCGCTTGAGCGGGTAAATCCGCACCGGATAGCGGGTGCCAAGCTCCTCCTGCACCTCATCAATCAAACGAATGGCGAAGCCATCAAGCTTGCCATCGCGGTATTCGGTAAAGGGGGGTAAGTCGTGACTCAGCAGGGTTAATCCGGACTGCGCCGACACACTCAGGCTGATCAGTAACCAGGGCAGCACCATCCATCTCATACGACATCCTGTCTCATCGTTGTTCCCGTCAGCGCCATGTAGCGGTCACTAGTTCCAGAAGAAGCTACGTCGATTATCGCCCAGTAAATAGCCACAAGGTAGAAAAGATACGGCCCGGCGAGGTTTTCCCCCATTGAGTTGTACGTATAGCCAGAGTGGTGACAGCGGCACACATAAAAAATTTTTGATTTTATGTGTCAATTATTCTTTCCATGGTTTAGGCTGTTCCCTCATTCATTGGTCAGGTTGCCACCTCATGTCTGCCATCCTCGTGCTGTTTGGTCGATTTTTTAGCTCGCAAGAGAGGTGACCTTGCACGCACAGTTTTTCTGAATGTTCATTGCAAAGGTCGCCTCGGGCGGCCTTTTTGTTGTCTGTCGTTTATTGCTACAGAGGAGTATTGCTTCGATGTCGTGTTACCCGGAGGTTGTATGAGCCAGGTTCAGTGGTCTTCCCGTCTCGGTCATGTGCTGGCCGCAGCAGGCACAGCGATTGGCCTTGGTGCCATCTGGAAGTTTCCCTATGTGACCGCCACCAATGGCGGTGGCGCCTTTCTGCTGGTGTTTCTGCTGTTCAGCTTCACCCTGGGGGTAGCGGTACAGGTCGGCGAAACCCTGCTCGGCAGCCATAGCCAGCGCGGGGTGCTCGGCGCTTTTCGCAAACTGGTGGGGCCGAACTGGCGCTGGATGGGGTATATGGGGATCGCCTGCGGCTTCTTTATCTACAGCTTCTACAGCGTGGTCGGTGGCTGGACCGTGGGTTACGCCGCGCTGGCGATGGCTGGCAAGCTCAACCTGAGCGAGGGGAGCGCCCTCACCGCCCTGTTCAACGGCTATGTCAGCAACCCCTGGTGGCCGGTGCTGACCCATCTGATCTTCGCGGGCCTGACTTGGTGGTTCGTGCAGGGGGGTATTCAGAAAGGGGTGGAGCGGGCACTGCGCTGGATGATGCCCGCGCTCTTCATCATGATGCTGCTGCTGGTGGGGGTCGGTCTCTCCATGCCGGGCTCCATGGCGGGTGTGCGCCAGCTGCTGCTGCCGGACTTCTCCATGCTGACCGGCCAGAGCGTGCTGGACGCGCTGGGGCTGGCCTTCTTCTCCCTCTCCATCGGGCTCGGGGTACACACTACCTATGGCGCCTACCTGCCCAATAGCGAAGGGGTGCTGCGCTCCGGGGTCTGGGTGGTCACACTGGCAAGCCTTATCTCGGTGCTGGCAGGCTTGATGATCTTCCCGGCGCTGGCCTCCACCGGCATCGATCCCACCGCGGGCCCAGGGCTCACCTTTATGACCATGCCTGCCGTGTTCAGTCATCTGCCGTTCGGTCAGGGGCTGGGGGTGATCTTCTTCCTGTTGCTGCTGGTCGCCGCTCTCTCCTCCTCCATCTCCATGCTGGAGCATTTGGTGCGCTTCACTACCGAAGAGTGGGGCTGGTCGCGTCGTGGAGCCTGCCGGGTACTGACCCTGCTCATCATGGCCTCCGGCATTCCGGTGAGCCTGTCGTTCGGCCCATGGAACGATCTGACCCTGTTTGGCAAGACCATCTTCGAGCTGCTCGACTATCTGACCTCCAACCTGATGATGCCGCTGTTTGGTCTGGTACTGACCCTGCTGCTGGGCTGGCGATTGGGTGATGCCATTCTCCCTTCGGGCCTGTCACCCACCCTGCGTCTGGCGCTGCTCTGGTGCTGGCGCGTGGTGGCGCCGCTGCTGATCAGCGGGATCCTGATCCGCGGGATCATGTAACACCTTGCGAATCCGTGCGGGCAGGCCTTGGCCTGCCCTTTTTATTGCTGGCGTTTGCTTTAACAGGCGTTCATATGAGCAGCATCACGATGGACAGGAGTGAAGTCAGTGGCCGTCGAACAATCTCGGAAGAGCAGGATGAAGAAGGATCGGAGTGGCAGAGTGGCAGAGTGGCAGAGTGGCAGAGTGGCAGAGTGGCACAATAAGAGGTGGTGCTTTGCTCGCCACAACGGCAACAGAAGAAGCGGGAGTACTGAATTTCAGGCAAAAAAAAATCCCCATCTGAATGGGGACTTTCTCTGCAACTGAAGCTTATATCTCAGCCTCGCTTGCGAATATGGTGGTCGTTACTGGGATCGAACCAGTGACCCCCTCCTTGTAAGGGAGGTGCTCTCCCAGCTGAGCTAAACGACCTGGGATTCTGAAATGATGGTGGGTCGTGCTGGATTCGAACCAGCGACCAATTGATTAAAAGTCAACTGCTCTACCGACTGAGCTAACGACCCATCTAAATCATTTTTT